>NZ_JADYVV010000229.1:0-412 GCF_020194035.1 Bradyrhizobium sp. BRP56 | reverse complement strand
GTGCTTCTACCTGCTGTCGGTCACCATGAAGTCGGTGCCGACCGGCATCGCCTATGCGATCTGGTCCGGCGTCGGCATCGTGCTGATCTCGCTGATCGGCCTGGTGGTGTTCAAGCAGCGGCTGGATGCAGCTGCGCTGGCCGGCATCGCGCTGATCTGCGCCGGCGTGCTGGTGATCAACCTGTTCTCGCGCAGCAGCGCGCACTGAACACGCTGCTGCGCGACAGGTGCTAGCTGACCTTCTTCGCCACGCTCATGCCGATCAGGAACAGCACCACGGCAATGATGATGCCGGCCCAGAACAGGAACTTGGCGATGCCCACAGCGGCACCGGCGATGCCGCCGAAGCCCAGCACGCCGGCGATGATGCCGATGATGGCGAAAATGATGGCCCACTTGATCATGTCAGTCC
>NZ_JADYVV010000228.1:0-415 GCF_020194035.1 Bradyrhizobium sp. BRP56 | reverse complement strand
CTCTCCTTTCTCAAAAACGCTAACCCTGTTATCCACAGAACCCGGGGATAAACCAGGAAAGAACATGTGCGCAAAAAACGAAACCCCGGGAAAGGCCGCGCCGGAGGCGCTTTTTCCATAGGCTCCGCCCCCCTGACGGACTTCACAAAACAGACACTTTTTCGGTGCATCTGTGGGAGCCTTGCGGCTCAACCATGAAATCCGCCAGCGGTGGCGAAACCCGACGTGGCTTAAAGATCATCACCGTTTCCGGTGAATCGCTCCCTCCTGCGCCCCCACGTTCCCGCCATATCGATTACCGGATACCTTTTCCGCCTTTCTCCCTTACGGGACACGTGGCGCTTTCTCATAGCTCACGTCTTCTGGTATCTCGGGGCGACTTAGGCAGTTCGCTCCGGGCTGGGCTGTATGCAGG
>NZ_JADYVV010000227.1:0-417 GCF_020194035.1 Bradyrhizobium sp. BRP56 | reverse complement strand
ATCATCGACTACGTGCTGAAGAACACGCCGGGCAGCATCGACTACCTGGTGTGGCTGGTGCAGCGCCTGGAGCGCAACCGGCGCATTGCGGCACTGGTGGTGGACGACTCGCCGTCCGCGCGCGGCTATGCCGCCGCCCTGCTGCGCATGTACGGCCACGAGGTGCACGAGGCCGCTGACGGCAACGAGGGCCTGGCCGCGATCGACGCGCATCCTGCGATCCGCCTGGCCGTGGTCGACCAGGAAATGCCCGGCATGCAGGGCGTGGAGTTCACCCGCCGCCTGCGCACCCTGCGCTCGCGCGACAAGGTGGCGGTGATCGGCATTTCCGGTAACACCGACGCTTCGCTGATCCCGCGCTTCCTGAAGAACGGCGCCAACGACTTCCTGCGCAAGCCGTTCTCGCGCGAGGAGTTC
>NZ_JADYVV010000226.1:0-418 GCF_020194035.1 Bradyrhizobium sp. BRP56 | reverse complement strand
ATCATGATCAAAATGGCGATAGGCTTCCGCAAGGTATAAAGTCAGCGGAATATTATCCGGCACCTGCTGGTGTATATATTCAAATTCGCGGATGGCGGTTGCTTCGTCGTTATTTTTCTGTGCCTTCAGCGCCTTATCGAGACGGGGATAAATAACAAAATGGCGATAATCGCTCAGCCCCAGCTCTTCTGCGCTGGTGCCGATATTGTCTGCGAGTGCGCTGGTACTCAATAAAGATGTCAGCAGTAAACCAGACCATCCGATGACGCGATTAAGGTTATTCTCCTTCATTTTCGGACTCCAGTTGTGCAACCTGTTCAGTGTTTAAACCTGCTTTGAGTAATAGTGATTGCATCGAAACTTGTAATTCGCGTTGAATTGTCAGGACGCGATCCAACGTTTCCTGGCTGATAACGCC
>NZ_JADYVV010000225.1:0-420 GCF_020194035.1 Bradyrhizobium sp. BRP56 | reverse complement strand
CGGCAGCACCGAAGAAGGTGTCGCACGGGTCGGTGTACTTGTCGAAGCTCTGCGAGGTGCCACCGTACAGGTTGGCCACGGTCGGCGCACGGAAGCCGGTGGCATAGGTGCCACGGACCAGCAGGTCGTCGATCGGCTTCCACTTCAGGCCGAACTTGGAGTTCACCGTGTCGCCGAAGGTGTTGTAGTCCGAGTAACGGCCGGCCATGTCGACCGACAGTTCCTTGGCGAACGGCAGATCGGCGAGGATCGGCACGTTCAGTTCCAGGTAGAACTCGTCCAGCTTGTAGCCACCGGCGGTCGGCGCACCGGCCAGGTCGGTGCTCAGGCCCGACTGCAGCAGTGCATCCGGGTTGTACTCGGCGTCTTCTTCGCGGTGCTCGTAACCGGTCGCGAAGGACAGGTCACCGGCCGGCAGGG
>NZ_JADYVV010000224.1:0-420 GCF_020194035.1 Bradyrhizobium sp. BRP56 | reverse complement strand
ATCTTGTCCACCGGGCCGAGGAGAGAGGTCAGGTAGAAGTCGGCAATGGAGTCGTTTTCCACGGCCACGGTGTCGTAGCGGAAGAAAGGTGGCGTCGGTCCTTTTTCTGGATAGTCCTTCTTGTCGTAGGCGATCGCGATGGTCTCGGTCGCGTATTGGCCGGTGAAGGAAACCTGCTCGATCCGGCACGCATATTCGCTGTCATAGGGCACATGGAGCATCACGTCGCTGACGTGGCCGCCGATCGCCGCGCCTTTCCAGACGTAGTTGAGGAGGTCTGCGTCGAGCGTCTCCCCCGCCTGAACCAGCCGGAAACGAGCCTCGACGCCGAGTGCCTCAGCGATCGAATGGCCGATGTCTACATCGATCCCGCGTGCTTGGCCGTTCTCTTCGTAGGACCACGGCGGAAAATCCTCATAG
>NZ_JADYVV010000223.1:0-421 GCF_020194035.1 Bradyrhizobium sp. BRP56 | reverse complement strand
GGCCCCAGATGGTCACCACCCAGAATCAGCGCATCCTGCGGGAAATTCAACGAGTCGGCGAGCTGACAAACAAAGCCGCGAAAATCGGCGGGCGTCATTCCGGTATAACCGCCGAACTGGTCCACCTGATTGGAGGTTGCTTCAATCAGTAACGGCGTTTGGTTTGCACTGGCGTAGCGGATTGCAGCTTCCAGCACCAGCGGATGTGCGGAACAAACGGCGTAAATCCCATTTGTTTTGCCCGCTTTGTGCTGTCTCACCATTTCTGTCAGATGTTTCACTTTCCTCTCCAGTTCAGATTACTGCGACATTAATCTTTCGTTTTGTTTCAGTTGATACTGCGTCATGGTGAGATAAAAATAAAACGAAAGATAATGGTTTTCTGATCTGATTCACAAAAGAAACATAATGAAAACCACTA
>NZ_JADYVV010000222.1:0-422 GCF_020194035.1 Bradyrhizobium sp. BRP56 | reverse complement strand
GTCGGAGAACGTGGCCGTGCCCTTGTCGGCGGCAACGACCAGGTACGGGTCGTCTTCGTCATAGCGCACGACATCGCGCGGCGGCACGACGCGGCCGTCGACGTAGTTGTCGGTCAGGTCGAGCAGCCCGCGCAAGAAGGTCTGGTAGCACGCCACGCCCTCGGCCAGATACGCATCGCGGTCGGTGGCCGGAGGCGGTTGTTTGACGACAAAGCCCCCCTTGGAACCCACCGGCACAATCACCGTGTTCTTGACCATCTGCGCCTTGACCAGGCCCAGCACCTCGGTGCGGAAATCCTCGCGCCGGTCAGACCAGCGCAAGCCGCCGCGCGCGACTTTGCCGCCGCGCAGGTGCACGCCTTCCACGCGCGGTGAATATACCCAGATTTCGAACATCGGCTTTGGCTCGGGCAGGCCGGGCA
>NZ_JADYVV010000221.1:0-427 GCF_020194035.1 Bradyrhizobium sp. BRP56 | reverse complement strand
CCTCAATGGTGGCCTGGGCGTTGATTCGCAACCTGCCTGGTTTACTGGAAGTGCTGGTGCTCTCGCGACTGAATATGCGCCAGGGCGCGTCGTATGCCATTACTACCATCCTTAACTACATCATTATTGCTGTTGGTGCGATGACGGTGTTCGGATCGCTGGGCGTCTCTTGGGATAAACTCCAGTGGCTGGCCGCAGCATTATCCGTAGGTCTTGGTTTTGGTTTACAAGAAATTTTCGGTAACTTCGTCTCCGGTTTGATCATTCTATTCGAACGTCCGGTGCGTATTGGCGATACGGTAACCATTGGTAGCTTCTCGGGGACGGTAAGTAAGATCCGTATTCGTGCGACAACGATTACCGATTTCGATCGCAAAGAAGTGATCATCCCGAACAAAGCGTTTGTTACCGAGCGTCTGATCAACTG
>NZ_JADYVV010000220.1:0-427 GCF_020194035.1 Bradyrhizobium sp. BRP56 | reverse complement strand
CAGGTTGTCGGCGTGCCGAAAGTGCAGGCCAATCTGTTGGCGGAATACAGTTTGCCGTCCATACCGGAATAGGTTTACAGCGCTAACGTCCATTATACGGGCAAACGCGCGGCGAACGATACCAACACCTCTTACGCCAGCAGCTATACCACATGGGATTTGGGAACGCGTTACACCACGAAAGTGAGCAACGTCCCAACCACTTTCCGCGTGGTGGTAAACAACGTGTTTGATAAACATTACTGGGCTTCTATCTTCCCATCGGGTACCGATGGCGATAACGGTTCCCCAAGTGCGTTTATCGGCGGCGGCCGCGAAGTGCGTGCATCCGTCACCTTCGATTTCTGATGGATAAATGATGAAACTCTCCCGTTTATTTCCGCTGCTGGCGCTGCTGCTGGCGGCCAGCCTGCACGCAGAAAATACG
>NZ_JADYVV010000022.1:0-114808 GCF_020194035.1 Bradyrhizobium sp. BRP56 | reverse complement strand
ATGTACCGGAGACGTCGGCCGACGTCTCCGACCTGGAGCGTGAAATCGGCTTCCGCCCGCAGACGCGGATCGAGGATGGCATTGCCAGGTTTGTCGCCTGGTATCGGGCCTATCACGACGTCGATCGGACCTAGGCGCCGCGAGAATCGTCGTCGTGTTTCAGCCCGCAGTCAGAGCTTGATCTTCGCGCAAACGCGATCCGCGTTTTGTTGCGACGGAAAACCGCTTCGCACTCTTCCGGATCATGCTTTAGTGCGCTGCTTGCGAGTCCGGGCTCGAGAAAAAACTGATTCAGTTTGGAACGGAGTGTGGCAATGCGAGTTATCTCGGGTTTTGCGATCGCCTCAGCCGTGATCATGATCTCCAGCGCAATGGTTCCCGCGCATGCGATCGACGTGCAGGTGGCGCGCGCCTGCGATGCCTTGGTCGCGAAGGCATTTCCGCCGCTACAGCCCGGCAATCCCGCTTCCGGGAGCGCGCGGGGAGGCGCCAAAGCCCAGCGGGACTATTTCAACAAGTGCGTCGCCAATGGTGGCAGGATGGACGACGATACGCCTCCTAAATCGAAATAGCGCGCGATCGCGACGCGTGGCGAATTAGCGATGCTTATGGCGAATCTTCGCTGTCGTTGCTGTTCGTGGGGGCTGTGCAAGCGCGTGCGAATGCAGCGACAAGCGCGCGAAAGGCGTCCGCTCCCTCTGTTCAAGCCGGACGCTTCGGTCCCGCTCATTTTAATTAGAATAGCGTTAGCGCGGTTGGGTCCGGCGGAGGCGAAATCGCGCTTGATCCGATGTCCAGCGTTGAATTCATTTCGCTGGATTGCTCGAGCGCTTCAGGGCACCGTCAGCCGCTTCAATATTCGCAACCGATCGAAACACTCTGCGATCCTTGATGGACGTGGCAGCAGCAGATTTTGCGTCTGCGGAGCAGCTTTGGTGGAATATCTTGTGTGCAGCTGAGCACGTCCCTTGAAGCGCGATCGCTGTAACACGGCGACATTGTGATAGCCGGACAATGCACGTTCGGTTGAACGACACGGCAGCCATCAATGATCACCAAGCAATATCATGCGCTTGGTAGAGCTTCCGACCCACATTGAGCCGCGTTGTCCAGCCGCGCGCCTCATAGCTGCCGCTGCCAACTCATCTGTACGACACATCAAAGGCCGCCGATCGAGCGCTTCGCGATCAGGTTGTGGAACCTGATTGAGAAAATTTAACTCGGAGCCATGTTGGTCGCAAACCTGCCCCATTAACCGCCTTCCATGTGCGCGGAATAACCCTGTCATCGAAACTTCAATCACATCGCTCATACCCTTAACCGCAGAGCGAGGGCGCGCCATGAAGCAGCACAAAGTTCAACATTTGCATCAGCCGATCGAAGAGGCGTTGCTCGCGACCAATCAATCGCTGCGCAACGAAGTCGTTGCGCTGATGCTTGATATCGCTGAGTTACGTGAAATCCAGGAACGCCCGGGCTCGTCGCGTTCGTTCGGCATGTCTCGAGAGCAGAACACCCCGCGCGTCGCGCTGCGCCGGGTTCACAGCTGAAGTCCGTCAGCCTCTTTCTCATCGGCAGAATATGCGGCCACATCCTCGCCAATCCGGCGAGCATGCTGGCGCGCCTGCAGTTGCGGACATTTCAATTCTAAATTGAATGATGCGCTGGCCCGATGCTCGTCTAGGCGAGCTGGCGGACGTTGCTGCGGATAATCGCGGTCGTGAGGGTTGGGGTGGTCAGTGCTCCAGCGGCACGGACTTGCGTGCCCCGACATCGGACAGACGCTCGCGCAGGATCCAATTCTGCAAGACCAGTTCGACCGCGGTATGCCGGAGCTCGCAATTCTCCGCGACGAGGCGTTCCAGGATGTCGGCCGCCTCGCTTGACGCGGGTTGGTTCCCCTCGAAGACCTTGAGACGCGCCATGGTGTCGATCCTCGCAAAATGTTGATCAGAGACTGGCTCTGACAAGCGTCAGCACGGAATGGTTCGCGGATTATCGGGCGGACGTGGTTCCGCCTGATGGCCTCGGGTGGGAAAGCGCTTAATTGATAATTCGTGGATCGAGATATGAGTGTTAGGTTTCGTGAAAATAATCCTCAAATATGTTGAAACCCTCATGACACCTAACGTCCTAGTAACTACTGCTGGGCGTGTACGCCCGCAAGCGGCCGGACGCGAAAGTCGCGGGATTAATTTGTTAGAAATTTGTGAAAGTTGCGCTTGACCGGTGGGGCGATTATCGCGGCGAGGCATGGCGCACTCACAATCTGTCGAGAGACCGATTGAATATTCTCATTTGCTTCCCGTTTGAGAATGCAAACAGTGCGCCAGTTATCCCGATCAAACTCTCATACACAGAAAGTCGTATAACTTTTTTTATCGGGCCCTTTCAGCGGAGGAATATTCCCCGTATATTCCGCTCAATACCTTGCAGCTTCGGCGTTTCTTCGCACTATGTGTTGCTGCCGACCGGCAAGTTCGAGGCTCCCGAAAGGCCCCCGGGAAACCCTCAATTTGAATTTCCTGTTGCATTTACATAGCTTATAGGCCATGCGATGATTGCTAATCTAGGGGGCAATGAGATGACCAATGAGGCGTCATTCTACTGAGGAGATCAGTTCCAAGGTCAAACAGGCCGAGGAGCTCATGGCGCGGGGGCAGTCCCAGGCCCAAGCGTGCAAGGTGCTGGGCGTTAGCGTGATGACATTTCATCGCTGGCGCAAGCAGGAGGCCGCACGTGGCCACCAGGCGAATGGTACTGTTACCGAATTCGCCGCTCGCACCGATGATAGAGATGGGATCCCCCCTGTCCATAACCGTATTGATGAATTACGGCTGGAAAATGAACGGCTGCGCCGTATCGTGACCGACTTGCTGCTCGAGAAAATGAAGATCGAGGAAAAGCTTGCGCTCAGGTCCGGCGGCGGGAGCGGCTTGCCCCGCCGGGGTGAAGCCCAAAGCTGACGTAAGCTCCGTTAGTGGATGCGTGAAGGCCTGGGAGCCAGCAGCAGCTGGTCGCTCAGATGTGCCTTCTCCGACCTTGCGCGCAGCTCTTCGAAGATCGGACGCAGTCTGGCCTGCGCAAGGTCCAGGCCCCTGACGATGTCCTGATTCGGCATGTCGGCCGGGAAGCGGGCCGCGCGCAGCTTTGTCTCGATCGCCTTGACCAGCACCTCGACGTCGTCGCGGTGCTGGCCCGCGACGAGCTCGGCGCCCATCAGGCGGATGAGGTGGAGGAAGGCCACCAGCGCGGCCTCGGTTTCGCCAGCCGATGAACTCATGCGCGCTCTCTATCCGATATCCGCAGCAGGTCTTGCGAGCTCACAACCCGCCTGATATTACACATATGAATTGTTAACACGAATGTTAATTCCCGATGACCGACCTTTCGGACGCTCGATTGGCGAAGGTACCGGTTAACTTCGGCGCCTTCTCGTTCGCTTTCGCTTCCCTCGAGGCGTTTGCCGTCGCGTTCGAGATGATAATCGTCGTGCTGTCCAGCATCGTCGGCGGCGCGGCCTATCACCTCTTTTACTACCACACGGTTTATAGCAACAGCTTCGAGGGTTTTCTAGGGATCGGGGTCCTCGCCGCCATCCTTCACATGTTCGTGGCGAAGTCGCAGGGCCTTTACAATGCGCAGGTGCTGGCCGGTCTCGACCGGCGCTGGAGCAGCCTGCTCGGCGGATGGCTGCTGGTCGTTCTGCTGATGACCCTGATCATCTTCCTTTTGAAGGTGGGTTCCGGCGTCTCGCGCGGGTCGGTGCTGTCATTTGGCCTGATCGGCGGCCTCGGGCTGGTCGGCGGACGGATGCTGCTGCAGGCGCCGCTGCAACGCGCGATCGACCGCGGCATGCTGGCCACGCGCCGCGCGGTCGTGGTCGGGATGGCGGACGAATTGTCCCGGGTGCGGCAAGCGAGCCTGCTGCGCGATTTCGGCCTCAGCGAGGTGCGACGGGTCCAGCTCTCCGGATCGTCCGACGACGCCGGCGACCGGGCCACCGTCGCGTCGGCCATTCTTGCAGCCCGCGAGTGCGGCGCCGACGAGATCATCCTGGCCATGCCCTGGCAGCAGGAGCCGCGCATCCAGTTCGTGTGCGATCAGCTGCGGGCATCGCCGCTGCCGGTGCGGCTGCTGCCGGACCGGACCGCGGAGCGGTTCCTGGCACTGCGGATGGTGGCGACCGGCCCGATCCCGACGCTGGAAATGCAGCGCTCGCCGCTTACTTCGCTCGAGCGCGCCGGCAAGCGGCTGTTCGACATCGTGGCATCGAGCGGCCTTCTGGTGCTGTTCGCGCCGCTGCTGATCGGAACGGCGATTGCGATCAAGCTCGACTCCAGGGGGCCGATCCTGTTCCGGCAGCGCCGTAACGGCTTCGACGGCAAGCAATTCACCATCCTCAAATTCCGCTCGATGCACGTGCTCGAGGATGGCGATGTCATCACGCAGGCTCGCCCGAACGATCCGCGGCTGACCGGGATCGGCGCGACCCTGCGCCGCCGCAGCATCGACGAACTGCCGCAGCTGGTGAACGTATTGCGCGGCGACATGTCGCTGGTCGGGCCGCGGCCGCACGCGCTGGCGCATGACGACAAATATTCGAAGCTGATCGCGAGCTATGCAGAGCGCCAGCACGTCAAGCCCGGCATCACCGGTCTCGCGCAGGTGCAAGGGCTGCGCGGCGCGACGCCGGCGATCGAGGACATGCAGCTGCGGGTGGCGCATGACCTCATCTACATCAAGAGCTGGAGCTTCGTGCTCGACCTGCGCATCCTGCTGCGCACGGTCGGCGCGGTGTTGCGTCACAAGGGTATCTGACGGCTGGGCATCTGGGCGCCAGGCGCGCGTTACTGCGGAATGCTCTGGTTGGCGTCCTTGAACTCCGCCTCGATGATGCGCCGGTTGGCGTCGCCAGCCACGCGATAGGCCTGCCCGATCGCGCCCTTCAGTTCCGGCGCCCGCGTGAGGATCAGGCGGATCTGCCGCTGCAGCAGGTCGACCAATTCGACATCGCGCGTGGTGTCGACCTGCGCCAGGAGGATCAGGCGCGGCGCGATCAGGTCGCTGCGGTTGAAGCCGGTATAGTAGGACATCTTGAGCGCCTTCGACGCGGTCGGGTTCAGCCAGTCGAACCGTCCGGTTGCCGAGGCGAGGCCGAACCAGGCGCCGGCGTCCATCGGCGAGAGGCGAAGCGCGCGCGTGAACGCGGCTTCGGCCGCCTCCGGCGACGTCTGCAATTGGCTCCAGCCGTCGCGCAGCCACAGCTCGCCTCGGACCATGCCGACCTCTGCGGCGATCGCCGGTTTGCCGCGCAATGTGTCGGCGGCAAGCCACCAGGCCGACAAGGCGAGCGTCGCCGCGCCGATCGCGGCGGCGGCGGGCATGAAGGCCGGCGAGAGACGCCTCGCATTCCGGCCGAGCACGTCAGCCATCGTGTTAGCCATCGTATTAGCCATGGCGCGCGGCCCGGTTGCCGGTCATCAGCAGGGTTCGCCGTGCTCCCTCGAGCTTGACGCAGGTCAGGCGACCGGTCGCATAGGCGCCGGTGTCGACATTGATGCGGTTGCGCAGCAGCTCGGCCTCATGCACCGGCGTATGGCCGTGCACCACGACCTTGCCGAAATCATCTTCCGAGATCAGGAAGTCGTCGCGGATCCAGAGCAGATCTTCCTTGCGCTGCTGGTTGAGCGCGACGCCGGGCCTGACGCCGGCATGGACGAAGAAGTAGCGTTTGTGCACATAACAGAGCGGCAGCGAGCGCAGGAAGGCGAGATGGGCCGGCGGCATCTGGCGGATCAATTGCCGGGCGAGCGCCCTGCGTTCGGAAGCGTCGGGATTGGGCGAGGGCGTCAGGCCGTAGGACATCAGCGTTTGCAAGCCGCCAAACTGCCGCCATTGCGCGAGCATGTCGGGATTGACGAGAAATTCCAGCAGGCAGGCCTCGTGATTGCCGAGCAGGCAGACCATGCTGCGGGTGCGGCGGCGTTGTTCGAGCATGGCGATGACATCGCGCGAATCCGGTCCGCGATCGATATAGTCGCCGAGGAACACCTGGATCGGTCGCGCCGGCCGGAACCGACGGATGTCGGCATCGATGCGGGCGCAGATCTCGTGCAGCAGGTCGGCATGACCGTGGATATCACCGACGGCGTAGATGCAGGTCTCGTCGCCCTCATGTTCGAGATCGCCGGTCTGGCCGACAAGACGCTGGAGGAAGCTGCGCATCTGGCGTCTAGCCCGCCTGCAACCGTGAACGGCTGATCCGCTGTGCCAGTCCTGTTCCGATCACGGCTCCCAACACGATCACTCCGGGCAGCGCCGGCAATTCCGGCAAGGTGAAGCCAGCAAGCAGCAGCGTCAGCAGGACGGCTGCCGCCGATGCAGGGTAGGACCAGTCGCGGCCGCGATTGCGCGCATCGGCCGTGAACGCTGCGATGCCGACGATGATAGCCGCAACTAGAGTCCAGAACATGGCGGAGCCGAATTGCGCGATCAAGGCCGCCGCGCTGGTCGCAACCACGGGGCGCGTGGTGGCGCCCTGCCAGTCCATATAGGTCGACGCCAGCGTTGCCGTGGCGCCGGCGCCGCTGCCGAGCGCGGGCAGGTCGGCGAGCAGATTGTGGGTCGATTGCACGAACTCGGACGGTGCATGAACAAAGGCGACCGCAAGCGGCACGTCGGGATGACGGTTGCCGATCGCCGTCGCCAGGGCGATCAGCGCGATCGCTGCCGCAGCAGCAGCGCTGCTCCAGCGGTGCAGATGAAGTTTCCGCGCGGCGAAGGTCATCAGGACGAGGGCGATGCCCGCGGCAATCGCGATCGCGGCGCCGCGCCGCCCAACCCAGCAGGCGCTGACGGCGCAGAGCAGCGCGGCGGCGGCGAGCAGCCAGCGCAGCCGTGTCAATTGGGCTGCGGTGCGACCATCGGCGTGTCCACCGACGTCGAGCGCGCGCGCAACACTGAGCGGAACGCCAACGAGAACGACGACCAGGAATCCGTTTGCCGTCTCATCGCGGGCAGCGCCAGGCCAGACTTTGACCGGATCGCTTGACAGCAGCAGGATCAGGGCCGCGACGGCCGCCGTTGCTGCAATGGTGCGGGCCACCATATCGGCGCGGCGGGCGTCGATCGCGATCGCGGCGGCGGTGATCATGACTGATATGAGTGACAGCCAGATCAGCAGCGCGCCGAGGCTTGCGCCGGTGTCGATCGTGATGCTGCCGCTGAGCTGTGCTCCCAGCGTTTCGCCGGCGAACTTCCACACCGGATGCGCCAGGGCTGCCAGGGGAAGCATCTGCAGGATGATCCAGAGCATCGGCAGAAGCGCCGCCGCAACAGCGGGACCGGCGACCGACTTGAGGAACGACAGCTCACCTGGACGGATCGCCGCGAGGCTCGCGAGCAGCCCGAGCGACGTCGCCGCGCCGACGAGACCCGTCGCGAGCGATGCGTCGATGAGACCGAGCGGAATCGACGCCCCGATCAAGATGCAGATGAAGGCCGTGACGTTCCACACGAGAGGGGGAGGTCCTGCAGAATGGCGGGCGCGCGCGCCCAAGGCAGCGGGATGCCCCGGGCTTGCCGCGAGGTCAACGGAAATCGGGCACGCCAAAGCGGGCAGTGTCATGCCCTGCTATTGCGAACGGCGCAGGGCGAGACGTGGCGTCGAGGTGCGAGACCAGAACAGCGACGCGAAGGTGCTTGCCAGATATCCGACTTGCAGCGCTACGATCGCAGCGATCATGAGCAGCGCGGTTTCCGACCACGACAGGCGCGCGCCCCCGATGGCGGCCAGCAGCGCGACTTCCGCGAGCGCCACCGGCGCCAGCACCAGACAGTGCTGGCGCAGCCCGAGAACGGTGCCGCCGATGAAATTGCCAAGGAAAACAAATAACATAACCAAACCCTGCGCCCGCATGATATCGGGCCGGGCCTAAGCCGGGGTTAACCCGCACGTCGCAGAGCCGTCGGCGCGGTGCCGGCCGACCTCGATCACCTGTGGTTTTGTTAGTCGATTAACATTCAGAACGGACGCAGATCGCCGTAACCATAGGCGGCCCAATAATCGCGGCCGCCATACGGTCCATAGGCGCCATAGAGCGGCGCGCAGGAGTAGCGATCGGGACAGCCGTGCCAGCAAACCCGTTTCCACTGGCAGACGTCGCCACGACAATATTGCAGCCGCTGACAGTTGCCGCTGACCCGTTGCACGGCGCGCGGGGCCGGGGAAACACCCAATTCAGCGGCAAAAACTGCGCTGCCAACAGAACCGCCCAACAGCAAGGCGACCATTCCCAACGCGATCGCGGGTAGCTTCCTGCGGGCCATCGAACCCTCAATTGGTTAACTCAAACCATCTCATTCACAGATAACGGGGAGATTGGACGAAAGCAAAGCCGGAGTGACGGCGCGCGGGGCTTTGTCTCACGGCGGTGCGCCGGTGTCGCCGAATTGCCTCACCTCGATAACATTATTTATCAATTGCATCGCAATATATCGCGGAAACTTGTGATTGTGATAGTCGACGTGTTACGGCACGGCCGGAGTATTTGAATGTCGCGTGCGAATTTCATTCGGGTGATGTTATTGCTTGCGGCCGCCTGTTGGGTCAGCGGTTGCCATTACATGCCGACCAACGGCCCGACGAGCTCCGATGTCGTGGCCGGGCAGCGCGATCCCGAAAGCCTGCCCTATGCGATGGTCAAGATCACACCGCAGATCGAGAACGTGCTGGCGTCATTCGCGCCGCAACTCGCCGGCGGCATTCAGGGCCCGCCGCCGAAGGACATCCGCTTCGGCATCGGCGACGTCGTCAGCGTCACGATCTTCGAGGCCGCCGCCGGCGGTCTGTTCATTCCGGTCGAGGCCGGCGTGCGTCCCGGCAACTACATCACGCTGCCGAACCAGAATGTCGATACCGACGGCAACATCTCGGTGCCCTATGCCGGCGCGATCCGCGCCAAGAACCGCACACCGACCGAAGTGCAGCGCACGATCGTCGATGCGCTGAAGAACCGCGCGATCGAGCCGCAGGCCGTGGTCGCCCTGATCGAGCAGCGCACCTCGCTGATCTCCGTGCTCGGCGAGGTCAATTCGCCGAACCGCTTCCCCGCCAATGCCGCGGGTGAGCATGTGCTCGACGCCATCACGCGCGCCGGCGGCCCGAAAGGGCAGGGTTTTGACACATGGGTCATGCTCGAGCGTGACGGCAAGCGCACCACGGTGCCGTTCGGCCAGCTGGTCTACGAGCCCAAGAGCAATATCTACGCCCATCCCGGCGACACCATTTATGTCTACCGCGAGCCGCAGACCTTCGTCGCCTTCGGCGCGTCCGGCGCGCAGGGCCAGTTCAATTTCGAGGCCTGGCGCATCTCGCTCGCCGAAGCCGTCGCCAAGGCGGGCGGCCTGAACGACTCCTCGGCCGATCCGGCTTCGGTGTTCGTCTATCGCGGCGAACTGCCGGAAGTGGCGGCCAAGCTTGGCGTCGACGTCAGCAAATATTCAGGGCCGATCATCCCGGTCGTCTACAACATCAATTTCCGCGATCCGGCCGGCTATTTCCTGGCCACGCGTTTCCAGTTGCGCAACAAGGACGTGCTCTATGCGTCGAACGCGGCATCCGTCGAGGACGCCAAGGTGATGCAGCAGATCCGCCTCGTGACCGCAACGGCGAACGATCCGATCGTAGCCGCCTACAACGCAACCTTACTTCGTAATTCGATCAAGCTTGCGCCCTGATACTGGGGCGTGAGCCGGCACGGCCGGCTTCATGACACGCTTAAGATTAGCTTCCGGCTCAAGCGAGGCGACGGCGTTGCCGTGGCCGGTGCGCTGGTCATCGTGGCTGTTCTGCGCCGTCGTCGCTTTGGCGCCTCTGCCGCTCGGCTCGGTCGGTGCTGTTGCGCCCGCGATCTGGTCGATCCTGCTCGGGATTGCACTGCTCGGGGTGTTGCCGATGCGCCTGCGCGGCAGTCAGCTCATGATCCTCGCCGTGACGGCGTTGTTGACGGCGCTTGCCATGCTGGTGCTGCACGAGCAGTCGGCGCTCCACCCCTGGTCGGGTGTGGCGCCGAACGCGTTGTGGGCGGAGGCCGGCAAATTGCTGCCTGCCGAGTTGCCGCCGGCCGTGTCGATCGCGCGCGGTCAGCCGTTCTATTCGATCGGCGTCGGAATCGTTTGCCTGCTCAGCTTCGCCATCGGCGTCGTGCTCGGTGCCAACCGCGGACTGGCGCGCGGGTTGTTGCGGGCGGTGGCCGCGGCGGGCCTGGTCTATGCGATCTGCGGCATCATCACTTTCGTGATCGATCCCACCCGGATCTACCTGCTGCACGAGAAGCAGGCGCACCTGGCGTGGCTGACATCTCCCTTCGTCAATCGCAACACTGCCGGCATCTATTACGGTTGCTGTGCGCTAATCTGGCTGTTGTTCGGCTGCGAGCTGATCGAGCGGCATTGGCCGCCGCGCCGTGCCGGCCTGTCACGGCTGCTCGGGCGCCTCGATATGCCGGCGCGGCGCCGGCTCGCCGGCCATGCGTTCGGCTGGCTCACTTGCCTGCTGGCGATGTTTCTGACCGGCTCGCGCGGCGGCGTCGGGATCTCGCTGCTCGCGGCGGTCGCGGCTGCTGCAATCTTCTTTCGCAACCGGGTGCCGCGCCGCTACGGCATGATCGTGGCGCTCGGCGTCGGCAGCCTGGTCGCGCTGGCACTGCTGCAGCTTCTCGGCGGCGGCGTCGGCGCGCGCTTCAGCACGATGGGCCTGTCCGATGAGGGACGGTTCTCGACCTATCGCGTAACGTTGCGGATGATCTGGGATCACCCGTGGCTCGGCGATGGTTTCGGGACCTTCGAATGGGTTTATCCGGCCTATCGCACCGACGACATCTCGCTGCGCGGGACCTGGAACCGGGCACACAACAGCTGGCTCGAACTGGCGTCCGATGGCGGAATGTTAATGGCCGGCGCCGCCATGATCGCGCTGCTCGCGGCGTTCGTCGTGCTCGCGCATGGCGTGCGGACCCGTCGCCGCGACGTGATCGTGCCGCTCGCGGCGCTCTGCGCGTCGGCCGCCGGCGCGCTCCATTCGATGATCGATTTCTCGCTCCAGATCACCGGCTATGCCGTTGTTATCGCGGCCTTGCTCGGGGCAGGCCTGTCGCAATCCTTCCGCTCCGGCAGCGGCGCCGGCGGTGGCCGTGACGCCCGTGTTACGGTCGGGCAGCCGGTTAACGCTGATTTCGCGCACCACGGCCCGGCCGCGGCCGGCGAGGCTATTTAATTGGCGCGATAACTCTGACTATGCTAACGAACTGTTAGTATTCGTTAGGAGATAGCTGTGTTCACATTTGAGCGATCCGGCGGCTTTTCCGCCCCGCGCCTGGCGACGTTGGTGGTGATGTTGGCGCTCGCGATGCCCGGTGGCGCGGCGCTGGCGGAGACTGCTGGCGGGCTGATCCAGCTGTCCCAGGCGGTCACCAATTTCAAGGCCAGCCCGGAGCAGCTGCTGACCCAATATCCGAATGCGGGTGTGGAGTTGACCTCGCGGGCGCGCGACTTCGCCCTCAACGATCCGACATCGCTCGATCCACTGATTGCGCTGCTCGCCAAGGCAAGCAAGGACCAGAAGACGGCGATCGCCGCCGGTCTCGCCCAGGCCGCGCGCATCGTGGTGCGCAGCAACCAGCCCTACGCGACGCGCATCCAGCAGGCGATTGCCGACACCAAGGATCTCGACACCGTGATGGCGTTTGCTGCTGCATCGGGTGACAGCGGCACCGCGGCGACCGGCGCCGGCGGCGCGGGCAGCGCCGGCGCATCCGGCGGCCAGACCAGCGCGCTGGGCGCCAGCGGCGCCGGCGGCGGCACGCTCGAGGCCATCGACGGCAACAGCGTGAACACCGGCATCTTCAGCTTCACCTCGTCGGTCAGCAGTTCGGGCAGCACGACAACCGGTACGGCCACGGGTACCGGCACCACCCTCATTTCAACAGTTACCCCCTGAGCGGACGTCCGATCGCCAATGGAAAACTTTCTGCAGCAACGCGCTTCGGTGTCGGCGGCGGGACGCTTCCCAGGATCATTGGAGGGCGCGAGGGCAGGATCCATCCTGCCGGCGCGACGATAGGACGAGATGCTTCAGCGCAACCAGATTTCGCCGTCTGTCGATCTGAGAAATCGTCCGGCTGAATTGCCGTCGCTGGCGGAAACCTTCGACGCCTTCGTCACCTATCTGCTCCGGCAATACTGGGTCATCCTCGGGACCGCCGCGCTCTGCCTGTTCGGCGGCATCTGCTACCTGGCGACGGCGGCGCCGAGCTATACGGCGCTTGCTACGATGATCATCGACACGCGCAAATTCCAGGCCTTCCAGCAGCAATCGCCGGTGAGCGAGGCCCCCGTCGATTCCGCCGCGGTCGAGAGCCAGGTCGAAATCCTGAAGTCGGAGAATGTGGCGCTTGCGGTGATCCGCGACCTCAAGCTCAACGAGGATCCGGAATTCGTCGGCTCCAGGGCCGGCGCGGTAGGAGCCGTGCTCGATTTCGTGTCCGGCCTGCTCGCCGGCGGGGCGCCGCCCACCGAATTCGATCGGACCCGGCGCGCGGTCCGCACGTTCCAGAAGCAGCTCGACGTCCGCCGCCGCGGCATGACCTATGTGATCGAGGTCAGCTTCCGCTCGCTCGATCCCGAGCGCGCGGCGCAGATCGCGAACGCCGTCGCCGACGCCTATATCGTCGATCAGCTCGATTCCAAATATCAGGCGACGCGCCGCGCCAGTGTCTGGCTGCAGGACCGCATCCAGGAGCTGCGCACGCAGGCATCCAACGCCGAGCGCGCGGTGCTCGACTACAAGAAGACCAACAACATCGTCACCTCCAGCGGCAAGCTGCTCAACGAGCAGCAGCTCGGCGAGCTCAACACCCAGCTGCTCCAGGTGAAGTCGCAGGTCACCGACGCCAAGGCCAAGCTCGACCGCATCGAGGCGGTGGTGAAGGGAGGCGTCCCCGATGCGACGGTGGCCGATACCCTGAACAACCAGGTCATCACCAAGCTGCGCTCGCAATATCTCGAGCTTGCCAACCGCGAGGCCGACTGGTCGTCGCGCTACGGCTACAATCATTTGGCCGCCGTCAACCTGCGCAACCAGATGCGCGAGATCCAGTCGTCGATCATCGATGAACTGAAGCGGCTCGCCGAAAGCTACAAGAGCGACTATGCGATCGCCCTGCAGCGCCAGAACGAGATCGAGCGCGCCGTGAACGACTCGGTGTCGCAGTCGCAGTCGACCAACCAGGCGCAGGTCACGCTGCGCGAGCTCGAGAGCTCGGCGCAGACCTATCGCTCGCTCTACGACAATTTCCTGCAGCGCTACATGGAAAACGTGCAGCAGCAGTCGTTCCCGGTCAGCGAGGCGCGGGTGATCACCCGCGCGTCGCGTCCGCTCAGCAAGAGCCATCCGCAGACCTTGGTTGTGCTCGCGCTCTCGGCGCTCGGCGGCCTGATCGCCGGGCTCGGGCTCGGCGTGTTGCGCGACCTCTATGACCGGGTGTTCCGCACCGCTGAAATGGTCGAGACGATCCTCGAGGCCGACTGCGTCGCCATCGTTCCCCGCGTCTCGCCGGGCCAGATCAAGGCGCCGGTCGCCGGTCGTCCCAATCTGCCGATCGGCCCGCGCACGATCCGGCGCGGCGACGAGCCGGTGCTGTGGGCGGCGATCGATTCGCCATTCTCGCGGTTCTCGGAAGCGATCCGCTCGATCAAGGTGAATGCCGACCTCAACGTCACCAAGCCGTCGAAGATCCTCGGGCTGACCTCGGCGCTGCCCAACGAGGGCAAGTCGACGCTGGCCTTCGTATTTGCGCAACTTGTTGCCCAGAGCGGGGCCCGCGTGCTCCTGATCGATTGCGATCTGCGCAATCCCTCGCTCAGCCGCAAGGTCGCCGCGACTGCCGAGCGCGGCATCCTCGACGTGCTGTCGAACAATGCGACATTGCAGGACACGCTATGGCGCGATCCCGAGACCGGCCTCGCCTTCCTGCCTGGCGCCACGCGATCGCGCATCGCCCATTCGCACGACGTGCTGGCCTCCGACCAGATGAGGGATTTCATCGACGGGGCCCGCAGCCATTATGACTACGTGATCGTCGATTTTCCGCCGCTCACGCCGGTGGTCGATGTCCGCATCACCGCCCACTTCGTCGATTCCTTCGTCTTCATCGTGGAATGGGGCAAGACCCAGGTGCAGGTGGTCGAGCGCGCGCTGCGCAGTGCGCGAGCGGTCAACGAGAACCTGCTCGGCGTCGTGCTCAATAAGGCCGATATTGCCGCGATGAGCCGCTATAGCGGCTATGGCGGCAAGAACTACTATTACAACTCGCACTATGGGCGATATGGCTACACCGAGTGAGACGCACGGCGGGATGCCCGGGCGCGCAGCCGCCTGGCTTGCGCGCGGCTTCCTTGCCGCGGTCGCATGCTCGTCCGTCGCCTGGGGCACGACCACTTTGCCGGCCTTTGTCGACCAGACCCGGCTCGACGGCGCAAAGGACCTGATCCTTCGCAACGTGCCGGTCAGCGACGCCGAGCTCGATGACCTCGGTCCGCTGCTGTCGCGCGCTGTGGCGGAGAAGGATTGCATGCCGGCCATCGATCGCAGCGCGGCGGTGATCCGGTTGCGGCGCGCCGAGAACGCACTCGCATCCGGCGCGCAGGTCGACGCCCGGATGGGCGAGCTTGACGCGGCCGTCCGCAAATCGCTCAGCTGCACGCCGGGCGATCCCTATCTCTGGCTCGTGCTGTTCTGGCTTCGCAATATACGGCAGGGCTTGAGCGACGCCAATTTCGACCTGCTGCGGATGTCGTACCGGCTCGGACCCAATGAGGGCTGGATCGTGGTCAAGCGCAGCGCGATGGCGCTCGCAATGTTCGACGCGCTGCCGCCTGACCTTTCATCCGACGTGGTTGCCGAGTTCGCGCGTCTGGTGAAGACCGAACTGTACACGGAGGCAATCGATCTGCTGAAGGGACCGGGCTGGGCGCACCGCGACACGCTGCTGGCCGGCCTTGCAGCTGTCCCGCAACGGAACGTCGACATCCTGACCCGCACCATGGCCGACATTGGATACGATCTCGATCGCCGCTCGCCGGCGGAACGGCGCAATTGGGAGCGCAAATCATACGACCGCCTCGACGAGCCTGCCCGAATGCCGCCGGAGGCGAGCGCTAGGCCATGACGATGGAATTTTGCATCGGACAGCACAACGCGCACTATGAGGGCGTCTATTCGGCGCAGGAGCGCGACTGGCGCCGCGTCTGCGCGGTCGACAAGGCGGATCATATCGCCGGCTTGCTCGGCGCAGCCGCCGCGAAGGTCGGCAATGTGCTCGAGGTCGGCTGCGGGACCGGCGCCGTGCTGGCGCGGTTGTCGGCGATTGGCGTCGGCCGCGACTTCACCGGCATCGACGTGATCGATCCCGCGACCAACCTGGAGATCGACGGCGCCGCTTCAGCCCCGTTCCGCTGGTCCAGCTATGACGGCGCGACGATCCCGTTCGCCGACGGATCGTTCGACCTCGTCTATGCCAGCCACGTCCTGGAGCACGTGCCCGAACCGCGCGCATTCCTGCACGAGCTCGCCCGGGTCGCGCGGACCTTCGTCTATGTCGAGGTGCCGTGCGAGCTGCATGCGCGGACCAACCGCCGGGCGTTGCAATCGACGCTCGACATCGGCCATATCAATTTTTACACGCCCGACACGTTCCGTCTGGTGCTGGAGACGGCGGGGCTGCACGTCACCGGCTTCGGCACCTATGACCACAGCCTGCCGGTTCACGCGTTCCATTCGTCGCGAGTGAAGGGGCTCGCCAAAAGCATTGTGCGGAAGTCGCTGTTGTCGGTCAGCCCGGCGTTCGCGACGCGGCTTGCGACCTATCATTGCGGGGCGCTCTGCCGGCGCGACGAGGCGCAGGCGCTGCCGCGGGACCGGTAAGCCATGGCGCCGCGCGTGGTCGTCTTCAACAACATGATCACACCTTACACCAACCGTCTCTACAACGAGCTGGCCAGCCGCGGGCTGGATCTCGCCGTGCTGTCCTGCACGCGACAGGAGGCCGATCGCTCCTGGGCCGGCTCGTTCACGCCGCGCTACATCACGCGCACGGTGCCGGGTGTATCGATCCCGCTGTCGCGGTCGCGTCACACCCATGTCAATATCGGGGTCGGGCGCGCCTTGAATGCGCTCGCGCCCGACCTGCTGTTCGTGAACGGTCTTTATCCCTCGATGCTGGCCGGCGCGGCATGGGCGCGCGCCAACGGCAAGGCGCTCGCGCTGACGATCGACGGCTGGCGCGAGACGATGCCCAACACCGCCTATCACCGTCTGGCGCGGCCCTGGCTGCTCCGCCAGTGCGACGCAGTGGTGTGTTGCAGCGACAAGGGTAGGGCGTATTTCCGCGGCGAGGGTGTTCGCGCCGACGACCTGTTCGTGGTGCCGTTGGTGCCGGCATGGGATCCGCCGGCGGTTGTGCCGGCATTCGACGACCGTCCATTTCATCTGCTGTGGTGCGCCCGCCTCAATGACGACGCCAAGAATGCGATCTTCTTCGAGAACGTCGCGATCGCGCTTGGCCGGATCGTGCCCGGGCTGAAGGTGCGTGTGGTCGGGTCCGGCGCCGCCGAACGGCGCATGCTGGCACGGCTCGGCGGTGCCGGCATCGATGTCAGCCACGACAGCTACCTGCCGTGGCAGGCGATATCGGAGGTCTTTCTGCAGTCGCGGCTGCTGCTGCTGCCTTCACTGCTAGAACCGTGGGGCCTGGTGTGCAACGAGGCCCTGCAGTGTGGGGTTCCGTGCCTGGTGTCGCCCCATGTCGGGGCAGGCGGCGAGTTGGTCCGTGACCAGGACAATGGCTATGTTTGTGCGCTCGATGAACGGGTTTGGGTCGACGCGGCGCGCGGCTTGCTCGAACATCCTGCGCGCTGGGAGGCGATGTCGCGGCAGGCCCGGCAGAGCGTGCGACGCGATGCGCTTGCCGACGCCGCGGCGCGTTTTGCGGCCGCGGTCGATCATCTCTTGAGGGCTCCGGCCCGGCAGGAGGCCGTGCAATGATCGGCAGATGGTGGCTGCGAACCGATGTCTTTCTGCACGCCTATCTGGTGATGGTGCTCGGCTGCATCTATTTCCTGTTCAATTTCATCGAGGGCATCTCGTTCGCGGAAAGGGCCGGGGAATCCACGCTGTTCCGCGGCGCCTGGCTGCTGCTCTACATCCTCCTGGTGCTGCACATTGCAATCGATCGGAAGCGCTTCGGCCTGCTGATGCTGCAGTCGCATCTCTATCTGACGTTCATCGCCTTCGCCCTGGTATCACTGGCGCTGAGCGCCGACCCCGCCGGCTCGTCGATCAAGTTCGCGATGTATCTGTTGACCACGATGTTCTCGGCATGGGTCGTGATCAGCTGCCCGGTCGATCGTCTCGTCGATACGCTGTTCCGGATCGGGATCGTGGTGCTGATCGTTCACGTCCTGCTCTTTCCGGTGATCGGCTCGCAATGGGATTACGACCCGCTGCACCGGCCGACGGTGCTCGGAACCCAGGCCTATGCCGGCGTGTTCGGTCACAAGAACCTCGCGGGCGCCTTTTTCGGCCTCATGGTGCTGATCTGCTTCGTGCGCATGCTGGCAGGGCCGCGGCGGCAATTCGGCTGGACGCTGCTGCTGATGGGATGTCATTTTTTCGCGCTCGCTGCGGCCGGCGCCGCAGGTCCGCTGATCAGCATGTTGACGGCGCTTGCCGTGACCTTCGGGCTCGTGCTCGTGGTGCTCGGGCACAGGGGGGCTGCCTCGATCTACTGGCTTGGCCTTGCTCTTGTTGCGCTCGTCGTGTTCGCCGTGCCGAGCGACGAGTTGTACGGGCTGGTCGGCCGCAGCGGAAACCTGACCGGCCGCTCGTTCCTCTGGTCGGTCTGGCCGCACTTCTTCTGGCAGCACCCGTGGCTCGGCTACGGGTTTTCGGGATTCTTCAACGAACTGCCGAGCTCGCCGGTGAACGAGCTGACGAGCATGGCGCCGTGGAATACAGAGTTCGGCTCGTTCGAGAACTCCTATCTCGACGCCTTTCTCCAGTTCGGCCTGCTCGGCGGTGCGCTCTATATGCTGCTGCTGGCGCTCGCATTGTGGAACAGCATCGTCTTCGCGTTCGAGCGGAGAGGGATCTACTGCATGGCGCCGTTCGCGATGCTGCTGTTCGTCGTAATCGCGTCGGCCAATGACTCCAGCCAGCTGCTGCACAATTATTTCGGCTGCGTGCTGGTGTTCTGGTGCTATTTCGGCCCGGAGGCCCGGCTGCATATGGCGCCGCGGCGGACATTCAACAGATTGCGGGTGAGTGAGGCGTGAGTGCGTTGACCGACAGGCTGGACCGGGTGGCGGCCCAGACCGGGGTCGCCGGTGCCGTGAGCGGATTGCTCCGCCGGCTGCGGCGTGCCGGGGGCAATGTCGCGCTTGGCCTGATCGATCAGGCGCTGCTGAGCGGGTCTGCCTTCGTGCTGACTATCGTGCTCGCCAATGTGCTCGATATCAATTCGTTCGGCAGGTTCAGCGTCGCCTGGTCATTATCGATCCTGATCGAGGCGGTGTTTCTGCGCGGCCTGTTCGACGACGGCTTGCCGGCAACTGCGCACCGCATCCCGAAATCGCTATGGCCGCAACTGCGGCTCGGCCTCTATCTATCGTCCTTGCTCGTTTCGGGTGCGCTCGGCCTGCTGCTGGCGGGTGCGGGCCTTGTGATCGTAGCCGTGGGCGGGGAGGCCGGCGGGCTCGTGATCGCAACGGGGCTCGCGATCCCGGCGGTTCGGCTGCAGAGCATGTTCCGCCGCATCTGCTATCTCGACGGGCGACTGCCGCGCGCGCTGGCGTCCTCGCTGACCTATTGCGTGGCGCTGGTCGTCTCGGCCGGGCTGATGATCGCACTCAAGCTCACCGGCGCCGCCGCGGCGATGGCGTGTATCGCGATCTCGGCCGCGCTCGCCGGCAGCCTGCTGCTGGCCCACACCAGCGAGCTGGCCTGGCCGCAAGCCAGAATCTTCCGCGGCTCGCTGCGGCGGCTGTTTCGGAACGGGCGCTGGTTCGTCGCGACCTCGCTCACCTACTGGATCGGCAGCATCGGGCTGATCCCGGTGTGCGGCTTCCTGATCGGGCTGGACGCGAGCGCGTCGCTGCGGATCCTGCTGTTGGTGTTCGCACCGCTCAGCCAGTTCTGCGCGACGATGTTCTCGGTTCGCCTCCCGGAAATCGCGGCTGAACTGCGCGCCGGCCGGCGCAGCGCAGTCGCCGCTGCCGCGCGCGAGAATGCCCTGCTGCTTGGGTCGATCGCCGCCACCTATGGCACGGTGGTCGTGCTGCTCGGCCAGCGCATTCTGGCGCTTGTCATCCACGGACAGAGCTATGAGATCGGCACCGGCAGCCTCGCCTTGATGGGAGCTGCGATGGCGCTCGACGCGGTGTGGCTCGGCCTCGCTCTGCCGCTGTTTGCGACCGGCAAGCCGCAGCGGTTCATGCTGAGCCGGATTGCCGGCCTCGTCGCGCTGTGCTGCGTCCTGCCGTTCGCAGCCGAGGCCTGGCAGGTGATGGGCGCGGTTGCGGCGATGGTGGCCTCCAGCGCGGCGTCGGTGATCACGGTTGTGCTGACCAATTCGGCGCGGGAGCGGACATGACCGACGACGCGCGCGGCGGCTTGCTCGAAAAGCTGCATATCGGCGCCTTCAATTGCGGCATCGACGGCTGGATCAATACCGACATCACGATGCACCTGTGGATCGCGCGGGTGCCGTTCGCGGCGAAAGCGCTACATCTCGCCGGCCTGCTGAGCGATGCCCGCTATGCCGAGCATCGCCAGGGCAAGTTTGCCGGACTGCGCCACATGAACCTGACCAAGCCGCTGCCGTTCGCGGATCGCAGCCTCTCGGCGGTGTTTAGCGCGCACGTCTTCGAGCACTTGTTTCCCGACGAGGTCGAGCGGCTGGCGCGCGAGATCGCGCGGGTGCTGGCGCCGGGCGGGGTGTGCCGCATCGTCGTCCCCGACATGGAGCGGATCGTCGCGCTCTACGATCCGTCGGCGCCGCAGGCTTTCCTCAAGGGCGTGTTCGAGATCGATCGCCGCAAGGAGGCCGCCTTCGCGCATCACTGGGGCTTTACCCGCGCCTCGCTCGCTGCGCTGTTCCGCAACGCCGGCTGTTCGGAAACCTACATCCGTGCCTATCGCGAGGGCGTCTGTCCCGATATCGACCGGCTCGACAACCGGCCGGACGAGTCGATCTTCTTCGAGGCCATCAGGTGAGTGCGACAGGAAAATCGATGCATCGTAGCGTGAGGGATCGCGCATGCCGTGCTAGACCGGACCGACCGGTAGCAGGAGACTGACCTTGCTGGGTGCGATTCAAGCCCGATTTTCCAATGCAGCGCGCCGGCGGCGCGGCGAATTCCTCGTTCGCACCGTGAACCTGCCGCTCGATGCGAAAATCCTCGATCTTGGCGGCGGCACCGGCCGGCACATTCGCGCGATCCTGCCGCGCCATACCGACATCACGGTCTGCGACATATCGGCCGACGATTTGAAGGCCGCGCGCGAGCGCTTCGGCTTCAAGACAGTCCTGCTCCGGGAGACCGAGCGCCTGCCGTTCGACGATCAGGCGTTCGACTTCTGCTTCTGCTCGTCGGTGATCGAACATGTCACCGGGCCGAAGCAGGATGTCGTGACGATCGAGGACGAAGCGGCGTTCCAGAGCATTGCGCGCGAGCATCAGAACCGTTTTGCGGGCGAGATCTCGCGGGTCGCAAAGTCGTTCTACGTGCAGACGCCGTACCGGTACTTTCCGATCGAAAGCCATACCTGGCTGCCGGGCATCATTGTCCTGCTGCCGAGACGTCTGCAGATCGCGCTGATCGAGCGATTCAATCGCTTCTGGTTCAAGCGCACCGCGCCCGACTGGCATCTGTTCGACTGGCGCGAGATGACCGAAACCTTTCCGGATGCGAAGGTCTATCGCGAACGCTATCTCGGCATGACCAAATCGCTGATGGCGATCAAGGCCTGAGGTAGCTATCCGCCTGCCACGTCAGTCGTCGCGCCGGGCTAGGACGTTGATTAGCGTGCCGACCGTCGCCTGGCGATCGAGCACCGGCGGCAGCGGGGAGCCGGCAAAGCTGCTCCCCAGCATCGTGAGGCCATGTTGTCGCAGCAGATCCTGCATGGCCGCCGGCGAGGTGTCAAATTTGGAGAACGCGAGATAGCGGAACAGCGGCCGCGCCGATACGCGCGAAGAGGCCGCATGCGCGAGCTTGTAGCTCCGGCGCAGCAGCGATCCGCGGTTGGGGATGGAGAGCAGCAAAAGCCCGCGAGGCCTGAGCACGCGATGCATCTCGGCGAGGCACTGCGCCGCGTCGGGAACATATTCCAACACGCTCGCGCACAGCGCGCCGTCGAAGGATCGATCGGGAAACGGCAGGCTTGCGATGGTCGGGATCTGCTGAAATGTCAGCCGCGCGGCGAGCGCGCCGCCGGCGCGGCGGCCGTGTGCCGCCGCAATCATCTCCGATGATGCGTCGACGCCGGTGACGTCGCAACCGCGTGCGGCGAGCAGGCGGGACAGCGTTCCGGTGCCGCAACCGGCGTCGAGCCAGCGCTGTCCGTTGAGGTCCGCGTTCCCGAGCAGACCGAACATCGCGGCCGTCCGCGCCTTGAAGGTGCGGCTCTGATGCAGCGTCTCCCATCCCGACGAAATCTCGTCGTGAAAGCGGATTTCGGGTCGCTCGCGGGTCTGGCCCATGGTGGCCATGATATTCCCTACCAGTGGAAACCGCTCACCTTGGCGCGCACCTGCTCGGGCAATCCGATCTCCGACAGTTCGAGCACGACCTGGTCGGGACGGGTCGCCGTCAGCGCCGCAACGAAGCGCGGATCCGCCGTCGTCAGCACAATAATGTCGGCCCATTCTATGGTCGCCGTCACATCGTCGTTCAACAGGCCGACCAGCTCCGGATTGCGCATCAGGAAATCCCGGTTGGCGCCGATCAGTTGCGACAGCTGCACATTGGGGTCGTAGATCCGGATGTCGCGCCGTTCGCCGCGCAGGCTCTTCACCAGCCTCACGAAGGGACTGTCGCGGACGTCGTCGGTGCCGGCCTTGAAGCTGATGCCGAGGAACGCGATGCGGCGGCCCTCATGCGACAGGATCCAGTCGGCGCCGCGCGACATGATCATGTCATTGCTCGGCAGGATGCTCTCGAGCACCGGCGTCGACAGTCCGCGGCTGTGCGCCAGGTGTTTCAGCGCCTTGACGTCCTTGGGCAGGCAGGAGCCGCCGAAGGCAAAGCCCGGCCGCAAATAGGCCGGCGAGATGTTGAGCCTTGTGTCCTGCATGAAGATGTTCATGACGTCGCGGCCGTCGATGCCGAGCGTCTTCGCGATCGTGCCGATCTCGTTGGCAAAGCTGACCTTGAGCGCATGCCAGCTGTTGTCGACATATTTCACCAACTCGGCGGTCTCGACCGGCGGCGTGATCTTGGCGCCCGGCAGGTCCTTGTAGAGCGCCATGACGCGGTCGGCTGTTTCCTGGTTGAAGGCGCCGACCACGGTCTTGGACGGCGCGTTGAAATCCGCAATGGCGCTGCCTTCGCGCAGGAACTCGGGATTGAAGGCAAGGTCGAAATCGCGTCCGATCCTGTTGCCGGAGGCTTCCTCGATCAGCGGCCCGACGGTGCCGCGGGTGGTGCCAGGCAGCACGGTGGAGCGGATCGTCACGGTGTGCGGCGCGTTCTTGGCGCGCAGTCCGCGGCCGATCTCGATCGCGACCTGTCGGATCGCGGTCAGGTCGAGGTTGCCGTTGCCGGAGGAGGGCGTGCCGACGCAGACCATCGATATGTCGCTGTTGACGATCGCTTCGGTGGCGTCGGTGGTCGCGGTCAGCTGACCGGTTGCCACCGCGCGCGCCACCTTGTCCGAGATGCCCGGCTCGACGACCGGCGACCTGCCTCCGCGGATCAGGTCGACCTTCGCAACGCTCTTGTCGACGCCGATGATCTGGTGGCCGAGCTCGGTGAAGCAGGCGGCGCACACCGTTCCGACATAGCCGAGGCCGAAAATGCTGACGTTCATGCTTCGACCTTCAACAATCCAGGACGTGCGCGTGGCCGCAGCCGCGTCGCGTTTGACGTGAGTGAGGCGGCTGCGCGTTCAAGACGATGCCCGCCCGGCGGCTGCGTTCGCGCTGGAAGGTTGCGAGGTCGGCCGCTCGGCGGGGGCATGCGCGCGCGGTGCGCGGTTCTGCGCGGGGACCTTCCCGGCGAACAACGCCTCATAGGCCGCGAGCAGCTTCGGCTCCTCATGCGTCCACGAAAGCGCCCGCTCGACGCGGTTACGGCCAAATGCCCCCATCGTCTGCCGCAATGCCGGATCGTCGATCAACGCGATGATCTTGCTGGCGAAATTTCTCGGGTCGTTCTTCGCGGCATAGAGCGAGGCGTCGAGTGCCGAGCGGCGGCCTTCGCGAACGTCGAACTGAACGATCGGCCGTCCGAGCGCCATGTACTCCATGATCTTGTTCATGGTGGAGATGTCGTTCATCGGCGTGACGCGGTCCGGATTGACGCAGACGTCAGCGGTCGAGAGCATCGTGAACAGCGCGTCATCCGCGATGGCGCCGGTGAAGTTCACGTAGTCGGAGAGCTGCATATCCTCGCAGAGCTTGACCACCGCATTCCACTCCGGCCCGGTGCCCGCGATGTTGAACTGGATGTCGGTGCGGCCGATATCGTGCACGATGTGGCCGATCGACTGCAGCAAGAGATCGATGCCTTCCGACTGGCCGATCACGCCGACATAGCCGACGCTGTAGCGCCGGCCACGGCGCCAGGCCGGATCGGCCGGCCGCGAGCGCACCCGGTCGAGATTGGGGCCGGATCGCACCACGAAAACCCGGTTGGCCGGCATGCCGCCGCGCGTGATCGCGATCTCGCGATAGGATTCGTTGGTCGCGATCGAGATGCTCGCCGTCTTGAAGGTGAGATATTCGACCAGCCGCAGCAGCTGCCAGAACATGTCCCTGCGGCCGAATTTTGCTTCGTAGAGCTCGGGATTGACATCGTGATGATCGAACACGAAGCGCTTGCCGCCGAGCTTGAACAACAGGCCGATCAGGAAGATCAGGTCGGGCGGATTGCAGCCCTGGATCACGTCGAAGCCGTGCTTCCACGCCACCTTGATCGCGAGCAGCGTTTCCCAGAACAGCGCGACCGGATATTCGATCAGGTAGGCGGCGATCCCGCGCGCTTCCACCGGCATCGGATGGCGATAAATGTGAATGCCTTCGAGGCATTCGTAGGATTCGTTATGACCCCGCCCCTTCGGGCAGATCACAGAAACTTCATAACCCGCCTTGCGCAGCGACGTTGCTTCGCACCACACCCTGCGATCGAAAGGAACCGGAAGGTTCTCGACGATGAACAGGATCCGCCGCGGTGATGGTTCAGCTCTCGACATCTGAGATGATCTATACCATTGACCTAACAACATCACAATCCGACTAACATCGGCATTAACATGCACGGCTTCCACTATGCAATCCCGGCACCTATGTGACGGCGACGAGACAGGGACATGGCAGGCAGAGTGAGGGATTGGGGCCAAAGGGCATTGATTGCGCTGGTTTTGAGCGCGCTGCTGCCGCTGGCCTACAAATGGCCGCTGCAGTGGAATGGTTCGACGTCAAGCGATGCGCTGAGTGCGAGCCGCGTGAACGCGGTGATCCCGCCGACGCTTTTCGGCATGACCATCAATGCGATCGGACAGTCGCAGCCAAAGTCGCAGCCCTGGCCGGAGCTCAAATTCGACGGCGTTCGGCTATGGGGCGCGATCTACTGGGCACAGATCAATCCGGCGCCCGGCATCTACAATTGGGCGCGCTTCGATGCCATCCTGGCGGCGGCCGAGCGAGAACACGTCGAGATCGTTCTCAATCTCGCCTATACGCCGCGCTGGGCCGCGTCGGTGAAGGATGCGCCGCCGGCGTTCACGCCCGGCGCAAGCTCGCCGCCGGCCGATCTCGCGTCATGGGACGACTGGGTGCGCGCGGCCGTGGCGCGCGCCGCCGGCCGCATCAAATACTGGGAAATCTGGAACGAGCCCGAGGATCCCAAATATTACTCGGGCGATATCGCGACCATGGTCCATCTGCAGAAGCGGGCCTACGAGATCATTAAAGCCAGCGATCCCACCTTGACCGTGCTGACACCGCCGTCCAACGGCACGCCGGACGGATATCGCTGGCAACAGGCCTTCATGGCGCAAGGCGGCGGACAATATGCCGATGTGTTCGCCTTTCATGGCTATACGAGCGAACCCGAGGCGGTGATTGGAATTATTGCGCGCTTCAAGAAAATCCTTGCCGCGCACGGCCTGTCCGCGAGGCCGATCTGGGACACCGAGGCCGGCTGGTCGTCCTATGAGGACAATCCGGACGGGTGCCTGGCCCGCGCCTACGTCCTGAAATGGATCAGCGGCGTCGACCGGTTCTATTGGTACGAATTTGCCGGAGGCGGCAGCGACTTTGGAAAATTATGGGACCCGGCGCGCGGGCTGCTTCCGAGCGGCATTGCCTACCGCACGATCCAGTCCTGGCTCGTCGGCGCAAGTGTCGTGGGGGCAGGCAGGACGTCGCCGACGACCTGGCGCGTCGAGCTTCGTATGCCGGATGGCCGTAACGGTCTGATCCTCTGGACCACCAAAGGCCGGTCCGTTTATCGGGTCGACCCGCGTTTTAGCCTTTACGAGGGCCTCGACGGCGGCGAAGGGCCTGTCGCCAACGGCGAGGTCGAGATCTCGCCAAAACCGGTCCTGTTGCTGGAATGATAACAATGTTAAGTCTCCGGCAATGAGATAATTATGACGATGTTTCCTGGCTTCATTGCGGGCGTTGGGCGCGATACAAGGAGCGCTGTTAACTTGAGGCGATTGACCGACTGTGAAGCAGATCGCGCAGAACTATAAGAGCGGTGAGCTCAAGCTGATCGATGTGGCGGCGCCGCGCTGCCGTCCCGGCGGGGTTTTGGTGCGCACGGCGTTCTCGGCGGTGTCGACCGGCACCGAGATGATGAAGTTCACCGAAGGCCGCCTGTCGCTGCTCGGCAAGGCGCGCGCGCGACCCGACCAGGTTGCCAAGGTGGTGAGCTCGGTCCGTCAGCAGGGGTTGCTTGCGACCTATCAGAAGGTGATGAACCGCCTCGATTCCTACACGCCGCTCGGCTACTCGCTGTCGGGTACCGTCGTGGAAGTGGGCGATGGCGTCGGCGGCTTCTCGGTCGGACAGCGCGTCTGCTGCGGCGGCAATCAATATGCAACCCACGCCGAATATAATTGGGTGCCGGTGAACCTCTGCGTGCCGCTGCCGGACGGCGCGGCGCTGGACCAGGCCGCATTCACCACGATCGCCTCGATCGCGCTGCAGGCGATGCGCCAGTCGGAGATCCGTTTCGGCGAGACCGCCTGCGTGATCGGGCTTGGCTTGATCGGCCAGATCATGGTGCGGCTGCTGCGCAGCGCCGGTGTCGTGGTCGTGGGGCTCGACCGGCTGGAGGCGCGGTGCCGGCAGGCGGAGGCTGCGGGCGCCGCGGTCTGTGCCGTCGCATCGGATGATGCCGCGGCCGAATTCCGCGCCCGGATCGACCAGCTGACCGTAGGCAACGGCGTCGATTGCGTGTTCATCACCGCGGGCAGCGACGATCCCGATCTCGCATCGCGTTCGGCGGCGCTGCTGCGCGACCGCGGGCGCATTGTCGATATCGGCAAATGCACGCTGAACCTGCCGTGGAGCGAATTCTACGACAAGGAGCTCGATGTGCGCTTCTCGCGCTCCTACGGCCCCGGCCGTTACGATCCGCTCTATGAGGAGGGCGGCATCGATTATCCGATCGGTCATGTGCGCTGGACCGAGAAGCGCAATATGGAGGCGATCGTCGCGCTGCTCGCCGACGGGCGGCTCGATTTTTCCTCGCTGATCTCCGAAACGGTGCCGCTGGAGCAGGCGACGTCGGCGTTCGAGCGCATGAGCCGCGGCGAGGTCAGCCTCGGCATGGTGTTCGCCTATCCGGACGCCGCTCCCCGCGCGATGCAGATGACCTATCGTCCGGCGGTTGCCCTGCGCAGCGGCCGGGTGCGGCTCGGCGTCATCGGCGCCGGCAATTATGCCTCCAGCATGCTGTTGCCGCAGCTTGCGAGCAACCAGCGCGTCGATCTCGTCGAGGTCGCCACCAATACCGGCCTGAGCGGCGCCACGGCGGTCCGCAAATTCGGCTTCGCGCGCGCCTCGACGGATGCGGCATCGGTGCTCGGCGCCGACGACATCGATGCCGTGCTGATCGGAACGCGCCATGCCTCCCATGCCGACCTCGCGACGCAGGCGCTGCGCGCCGACAAGGCGGTGTTTGTCGAAAAGCCCTTGGCGATCGATACAAGCTCGCTCGATCGATTGGAGCAGGTGATCCGGGAAACCGGCAACAACCGCCTGATGGTGGGCTTCAACCGGCGCTTTTCGCCGCTGCTGCAGGGCATGCGCGCGGTGTTCGCGCCGGCAGGACCGCAGACCCTGCAATATCGCGTCATCGCCGGGCCGCTGGAGAAATCATCCTGGTATCTGCAGGCCGAGAGCGAAGGCAGCCGCTTCGTCGGCGAGGGCGGCCATTTCATCGACGTGTTGTGCTGGTGGCTCGGCGCCGAACCGGTGCGTGTCTCCGCGAGCACGGCGGGCAAGGACGTCGACAATCTCGTCGCCACCTTCGATTTTGCCGACAGTTCGGTCGCGAGTCTCAGCTATCTCACCGGCGGCGATCCGCGGGTGCCGAAGGAAGCGCTCGAGATATCGGCAAGCACGGGTTTTGCCGCCTTCGACAATTTCTCGGGCTTCGAGGTCTGGCACGCCGGACAGCGCACGGCGAAGACGGCGCGGCTCGACAAGGGCCAGCGGCCGATGCTGGATGCCTTCATCGCAGCGGTCGCATCGGGAGCCGCGATGCCGATTGCGCTCGACTCGCTGCTGGCGACCACGCGCGCAACGCTTGCCGTGCAGGAAAGCGCGGCCGCCGGGATGCCGATCGATCTGACGGCCGGCTCGGCAGAGCAGGGCGTCGCGCGCGCCTCGACGGCGTGAGATGAATCCGGCCTGGTATCTGCGCAGGCTGCAGCGCATGGAGCCGTCCGAGCTTGCGGGGCGGGTGAACGACCAAGTGCTGCATCTGCTCTGGCGGATCACTCCGCCGGATATCGCGCGGCGCGCCGGCGCCAGGCTCGCTCCCGGACCGCGGCAGCTGCGCCTGAAGCTGCTGCCTTCGCGGGCCAGCGCTCCGCAACAGGCCGCCGAACCGCTGATCCAGAGCGCCGACCGGATTCTCGCAGGGCACTGGCGGATTTTCGCCAGGGATCATGGGGCCCTCGGCGAACGGCCCGACTGGTTCGTCGATATCAGAAGCGGCAAGCGGGCGCCGGCCGGTGTGCACGCATTCGCGGTTCCCTATCGTGACGAAACCGCGGTCGGAAACATCAAATACATCTGGGAGCCGTCGCGTCATCACCATCTCACGGTGCTCGCGGCCGCGTATTACCTGAGCTCCGACGAGCGCTACGCCGTGCGCGCGGCCGAGCATCTGGTGAGCTGGTGGCGCGAAAATCCGTTCCCGCGCGGCCCGCACTGGATCAGCGGCATCGAGCTTGGCGTGCGGTTGATCTCATGGGCCTGGGTGCGCCAACTGCTGCAGAACTGGCCTGGTGCTGCTGCGCTGTTCGAGGACAACGATCTGTTCCTGACGCAGCTCTATGCGCATCAATACTGGCTGTCGCAGTTCCCAAGCCGAGGCTCCTCGGCCAACAATCACCTCATCGCGGAGGCTGCCGGGCAGTTCGTGGCTGCTTGCGTGTTTCCGTTCTTCCAGGACAGTGCGCGATGGCGCGAGCAATCGGCCGCCACACTGGCGCACGAAGCCGCTGCGCAGACGCTTGTCTGCGGCAGCAACAGCGAGCTCGCGACCGACTATCATGGCTTTGTTCTCGAACTGCTGCTGGCGGCGGCAGTGCAGGGCGAGTCCTCCGGACATCCGCTTGGCGATGCGGTGTGGACCACGATGTGCCGCATGAGCGATGTCATTGCCGCAATGCTGGACGACCGCGGTCATCCGCCGCGGCAGGGCGACGGCGACGACGGCATCGGCCTGCTGCTCGACGATCACGCCGGCAATCGCTGGCTCGGCTTGCTCGCCAGCGGCGCGCACCTGTTCGGCGCTCTGCCATGGTGGCCCACATCGCCGGAGCCCGATCTGCGCAGCTTTGCGCTCACCGACGGCATCGAGGCCCGTGCGATCGCCGGGCGGCCCAAGCGCCGCCCGCATCTGCTCGAAGGGGCGGGACAGACCTTTCTGATCGATTCCGACCGCGCGGTGTGGTGCCGTTGCGACCACGGCCCGCATGGCTTCGGCCGCATTGCCGCCCACGCCCATGCGGACGCGCTGTCGCTCGAATGCAGGATCGGCGGTGTCGAGATCTTTGCCGACCCCGGCACCTATTGCTACCACGGCGATCCGCGATGGCGGGCCTACTTCCGCTCCACGCTGGCGCACAACACGCTCTGCCTGTTCACGCGCGACCAGTCGGTGTCGGGCGGGCCGTTTCTCTGGACACGGCATGCGCAGAGCCGGCTTGTCGCCGCCAGCGGTCTGGACGATCGCGATGCGGATGCGAGCTGGGTCGCGGAGCATTCGGGATATCGCGACGAAGCAGGTGTCGTGCATCGCCGCTCGGCGCAATTGCAGCGTCAGGCGGCGCGGCTCGTCGTCACCGATACCGTGCTTGCTGATGAAGGGCTTGCGGTGCCGGCGAGCCTCAGCTGGCATCTCGGTCCCGAGGTCGAATGCAGGCTCGAAGGGCACAGGGCGCAGCTCGCATGGCCGGGTGGGCGCGGCGAGCTCGATCTGCCGGCGGCCCTCAACTGGATGCCGTATCGGGGTGACGAGGCCATGCCGGCCGGCTGGTATTCGCCGTCGTTCGATCTCAAGGTGCCGGCGACGACCTTGATCGGCTCCGGTACGCTCGCGGGCGGGCAAAGCCTGGTGACCGAGCTGCGCTGGTTTTCAGACCCGGCCGGATCATGAAGATCCTGGTCGCTCACAACAGGTATCAGGGACGCGGCGGTGAGGACGTCGTGTTTGAAGCGGAAGTCGACCTGCTGCGCGCCGCAGGACACAGCGTTGAAACGCTCACGGTCAGCAACGCGGCGATCAATTCGCTCCCCGCGCGCATCACGACCACGCTGTCGATCGCCGATAATGCGGAGGGACAGCGGGTTGTGGCGGAGGCGATCGACCGCTTTCGCCCGGACGTCGTGCACGTCCACAATTTCTTCCCGCTGCTGTCGCCCGCCGTGTTCGATCTCTGCCGGCAAAAGTGCGTGCCCGCGGTGGCGACCCTGCACAATTATCGCAGCATCTGCACCGGCGGCATGCTGCTGCGCGACGGCCGCATCTGCCACAAGTGCCTCGATCGCGGACACCTCTGGGGCGTCGTGCACCGCTGCTACCGCGGATCGCTTCCGGGCTCGATCGCCTCGGCCTACATGATCGCGCAGCACCAGCGCCGCGGCACCTGGACGCGTCCCGGCCTGCGCCTGATCGCGCTGACGCAGTTCGCCAAAACCCTGTTCACGCAGGCTGGCTTCGACGCAGACCGGATCGACGTGAAGCCGAACTTCATGGCCGATCCGGGGGCGCTCGATCCGGCGGCGCCGCGCGCGGGACTGCTTTACGTCGGACGGCTGAGCCGCGAGAAGGGCGTCGGCGTGCTGCTCGAGGCCGTTGCCGGGACCGGCATGCCCTTGCGGATCGTGGGCGAGGGGCCTGAGCGCGTCGCGCTCGAGGCTCGGGCGTCCGGCAATGTCACGTTCCTTGGCGGGCTCTCGCGCGATGAGGTGCTGCGGGAAATGGCGAATGCCCGGGCATTGGTGGTGCCGTCGCTATGGTACGAAGGATTTCCGATGGTCGTGGTCGAGGCCTTCGCGCGCGGCACGCCTGTCATCGCCTCCGAGATCGGCGGACTTGCCGAGGTGGTGAGCGCCGGCAAGACCGGCGCGCTGGTGCCGCCGGGCGATGCGGCCACGCTCCGAAAGCGGATCAGTGAGGTTCTCGGCGCCGCCGAACTGACCGCTGCATGGGGGCGGGCCGCACGGGCCGCCTATCTCGAGCGCTACGCGCCGGACGAGAACCGCCGGCTGCTCGAGGCCATCTACGCGCGCGCCGCCGGGGGATGATCGCCGCAGGTCGGCGCTCTGCCCGCGATCGGGCATCGTCCCGCCGGTTCCATGCCGGCGACGCTAACATATTGCGGCAAATCTGGTGTTAATTTGTTACAGCAGGGTGTCTGAGCGGCATCGCGCCAGGTTTTGATCTTGCGGTCGAACGGCGCTGATTCTGCGGGTGATTCCATGGATCTCGCTCGATCGAGGCCGCAAACTGCTGCCAAGCGGCGTTATAACACTGGCCGGTGGGGCGCCGGTCGCGGAGTTTGACGCTTTTTTGCAAAACGTCTCATGCGGTGCAGAAATATTTTTTTCAGATCAGAAAATCGCGTCGAAGCGCTCACAGCATCAGCGAAATTCTGCGCTCCCGCGGTATCCCGGGCCCCCGTGAAACCCCGTATAATCACTACCCTTTTTTGCGCCGCGGCTAACATTGGCGATTGGCATGCGCTGAATGTTATAGTGCATTCGAAGTCGTGCTAAGTCTCACATAAATCTCAGGGAACCGGGTGTTAACAGCGCATTGCTGATTGACACTCCGGCCTAGCGGACTTAACAATGGACTTAACAAGTTCGTAACCTGGGTCCACATTTGGGTTGCATCGCAACAAACCAGTTGTGAATCAACAGCTTAAGTGTGGGCGAGCGGCTTGAATCCTCGTATCCCAAGCAGGGGCTACATCGATGGCGACTTACAATCTAGACCAGACGGACCTCAAAGCAGCGATCAACTCCACGATCGATCATTCGACCCAGCAACAGATTCTTGACTATCTGATCAACGCGGGGATCGGATACACCAGCCCGGATAACGGCGCGACGATTCCGGTGCAAGAGGGGTCTGGGATCACCAACCCGGATCCGAACGCCAACGTTCTGATCGAAACCAACCCCGTTAACACCGTTAACACCGACGCCAACCTGAAGGCGATCATTGAGGACACTAACCAGGACGTCACGCTGACGGTGAACGGCAGCACCCCGGTGCTGGTCGCGACCGGTCACGGCAACGATCAGGTGTTCATCAACAACACCGGCGACACGACGGTTCTCACCGGCTCCGGCAACGACACCATCTTCGGCGGTGCCGGTCACGACTCGATCGATGCCGGCTCCGGCAACGACGTACTGGTCGACAACGTCTCCGGCCACAGCACGCTGGATGGCGGCAAGGGCAACGATCTGCTGTTCGGCTCCGGTGCCGACACCCTGAACGGCGGCGCCGGCAACGACACGCTTTACGGCGGCAGCTCGTCGCAGCTGAGCGGCGGCAACGGCAACGACGTGCTGGCGTCCGGCAGCACCGCCGGCAATTCCAGCACGCTGGATGGCGGCAAGGGCAACGATGCGCTGTACGCTGGTGCGGGCAACGACAGCCTGGACGGCGGCGCCGGCAACGACTCGCTGTATGGCGGTTCCGGTGTCGACACGCTGCATGGCGGCAACGGCAATGACCTCCTTGTCGGCGGTGCTCAGACTGCTGCTGAGTTCGGCGGCAACGGCAAGGACGTGCTCTACTCGGGCAGCGATGCGTCGCACGCGACCTCGCTCGACGGCGGTGCCGGCAACGACTCGCTCTATGGCGGCGCCGGCAACGACACGCTGCATGGCGGTTCCGGCAACGATACGCTGGTCGCCGGCTCCGGCACGCAGACTCTGATCGGCGGCGACGGCAAGGACTCGTTCGTCGGCTCCGACACCGGTACGGCCTCGATGGTTGGCGGCTCCGGTCAGGACTACTTCTACCTGAACAACGCCACCAGCAGCGATACCATCGATGGCGGTGGCGGCAACAAGGACTCCCTGACCTTCCTGGATCACGCTTCGACCGACGTGAGCGACATCAGCGCTGGATCGAACGGTTCTATGGACATCACCTTCAGCAATGGTCAGGTGACCCAGACCAGCAACATCGAATTCCTGATCTTCAACGATGGTCACTCGACCAAGCTGTAAGATCCTAGGTCTTCACTAAGCGAAGGCGCCGCCCCAACCGAGGTTGAGGCGGCGCTTTTTTCTTTGATCGCCGGCATGGCCGTCAAAAGTGGGTGATTGCATGATCGAATGGGCTGCGGTTGATGATCATGACGCGCCTGCGATGAGTTCGACGGCTCGCGTCGGGGGAAGTGCATGCGCACATTCCGATTGGAACCTTGTCGACCGATCCGAGTCGGATGTATCAAATCAATCACAAGTTCCGCCCCGGGGCATTTTCGCCAATCGACGTTAGAAGTTAGTTCGTCACATTCGGACCACGTAGCTTTTGTAAGCCGTGCCGCTCGCTTGACACGACGGAGTTGTGGCCGACGGCTATCCGAGAACCCGGCACCTTAAGTCGAGACGAACAATCACTGCAGAACTCAGCCGCTTAACGAACCCGCGGAGCTTTCGAATTGGCCAAGAAAAAAATGCTGAATGCCGGCGCTGGATCGACGGTTACCAAGCGCATCCAGCCGCTCCTGACATCGCATGAATGGGACGAGATTCGATTAGACGTCGACGGCGGCGTGAGCCCCGACGTCGTCGGGTCGATTACCGATCTTGCCCGATTGTTCCCGGCGGCCTCGTTCGACGCGATCTGGTGTTCTCATGTCATGGAGCATCTCTACGCCCATGAGGTTCACCCCACATTCGTCCAGTTCCGCCAAGTCCTCAAGCCGGACGGATTCGCGTTGATCATGTCTCCCGACCTCGAGGCGGTCGCGCAGCACATGTTGACGCGCGGCCTCGGCGCGATCGCTTACGTCTCGCCGGCTGGTCCGATCCGGCCATTGGACATGATCTACGGGCATTCCGGCGCGATCGAGCAGGGGCGCTATCACATGGCGCACAAGACCGGCTTTTCGACCGAGCGGATGGGAAACCTGCTGCTCAGCGCCGGTTTCCCGACGGTTTCCGTTCGCAGCGGGAATTTTGAGATCTGCGCATTGGCGCTGATGCCGGAGGCCAGGGATGAGCGGATCAGGCCGCAGCTGGAGGCCTGCGGATTCGACTTCCAGGAGACGGTGACCGCCGACTCGTGATTTGTCGATGTTAAACAATGTTATAAGGTTCCCTGGTTAAATCGCGCGAGAACGTGCTCGAAATTGGCTTCGCGGCCTGCCGTGAAACATATCTTTTTCGGGTGACGCGCTGAAAATGCTGCGTTAGCGAACTAACAGTGATAAGTTAATCTCGCTGGGGACCGGACCTTGCGCAGTCGAAACTTCGAGGCATCCATGACCAAACACCTCTCGCTCGTCGGCGCACCTTCGGTGGAGGCGCTGCCACCTTCGGGCCTCGCTTGTCTCGTCATCGTGGCAAGGCAGCATGGCTTGCATCTGACCCCGTCCCAGCTGATCCACGACAACCTCCTGGGCGATCAGGAAGTCACGCTTGCCGAGCTTTTGAAGTGTGCGAATTCCTCGGGCATGACGGCAAAGGCCGTCACGCTGGACTGGAAGGGTCTGAGCCATCTCAAGAGGGCGCTGCCGGCCATCGTTCGGCTGCGCGACGGCAGCCACATGGTGCTGCTGCGCCTCGAAGGCGACGAGAACAGCTCCCGGGTGGTCCTGCAGGATCCGAACGCGAGCGAGGACGCGCTGCTCGTCATCGATCAACCGCGCTTTGAGGACATCTGGTCGGGCGACGTCGTCATGGCCAAGCGCGACTATGAGATTTCCGACGAGACGCAGCCGTTCAGCTTCGGCTTTGTCACCGCATTGTTGTTCCGCGAACGGCGCATCCTGCGCGACGTCGCGATTGCGGCGCTGATCCTGGGCTTCATGGGCCTGGCACCGATCATGTTCTGGCGGCTGCTCTCGGACAAGGTCATCTTCTACAAGGCCTACAACACGTTCTATGTGCTGTGTACTGCGATGCTCGTGGTCATCGTGTTCGAGGCGGCATTCTCGTTCCTGCGGCAGTATCTGGTTCAGCGTTTGACGGCACGCCTCGACGTCAAACTGTCGACCTACGTGTTCGAGAAGGTGCTCAATCTGCCGATCGACTACTTCGAGCAGAATCCCGTCGGCCTGATTTCCCGGGATATCCGCGAAGTATTTCGAATTCGCGGCTTTCTGACCGGGCAGTTGTTCGGGACCATTCTCGATTCGACGACGCTGTTCTTCTTCCTGCCCGTCATGTTCTTCTTCAGCCCGCTCATGACGCTGATGGTTCTTGCCTTTGCTGCGATGATCGTGACCTGGCTGATCGTGATGCTGCCCGCCTATCGGAAGAAGTCCTCGGCAACCCTAGCGGCCGAAGGGGCACAGGGAGCGTTTCTGATCCAGAGCCTGAACGGCATGCGGACCATCAAATCGCTGGCGCTCGATGCGCGCCAGCGCCACATGTGGGACGTGCTGGTGGCGCGCGTCGCCAAGGCGCGGCTTGCGGAAGGCATGACCGGAACCGCCATCCAGACGCTGGTGCGCCCGCTGGAACGGTTGGCGGTGAGCGCTCCCTATGCGTTCGGTGTCTACATGGCCGTGTCGAGTGGCGATCCGGTCTACGTTGGAGCGCTGTTTGCCTTTCTGATGCTGTCGCAGCGCGTTGCCGGGCCGCTGATGCAGATGGCCCAGCTCATCAACCAATACGACGAGGCGCGCACTGCGGTCACGATCGTCGGCAGGCTGGTGAATCAGCCGGCTGAGGAGGGACGTTCCGGCCATGGTGTGAGGGTCCCGCTGAAGGGGCTGGTCGAATTCTCCGGCGTCACGTTCAAGTACAAGGGCGCGGTGTCGCCGGCGCTCAACAATATCTCCTTCGAGATTCCGCTCGGCACGACGCTGGGCGTGATGGGCAAGAGCGGCTCGGGCAAGACCACGATCACGCGGCTATTGCAGCGCCTGCACTCCGACTATGGTGGGCTGATCAAGGTCGACGGGATCGATGTCCGCGAATACGATGTCGACCACCTCCGGCGCAACGTCGGCGTCGTGCTGCAGGAGAACTTTCTGTTCAGTGGCACGATCCGCGAGAATATTGCGGCCGCAAAGCCCGATGCGACCTTCGACGACATCGTCAGGGCGGCGCGATTGGCCGGTGCCGAGGAATTCATCGACAAGCTGCCGCGAGGCTACGAGACCTATATCTACGAGGGATCCACGAATCTTTCCGGCGGCCAGCGCCAGCGCCTCGCGATCGCGCGAGCGCTGATCGTCAATCCGCCGATTCTGATCCTGGACGAAGCGACCAGCGCGCTCGATGCGGAGAGCGAGACGATCGTGAACGCGAATATTTCGCGGATTGCCCATGGCCGCACGCTGATCATCATCTCGCACCGTCTGTCGTCGCTGACGAAGGCCGACGCGATCCTCGTTCTCAACCGCGGCGTCGTCGACGATATCGGTCGTCATGAGGAACTTCTTGAACGGAACGACATCTACAGCTCGCTCTGGTACCAGCAGAACACTCACCTTGCGCCGGCGGGCCGCAATGAAAAGAATTTCAGGAGTCCGACCCTTGTCTCCTAATCAAGCTTCGCTCGCGACCGTTCGCCAGTTCCAGTCCGAGACCGATGCGATCCGCGAGGCCGCCGAGCCGTTGCTGGCCCGCGCAACGTTGTTCGTCCTGGTGGGGTTCCTCGCCGCCGTCGTGGCGATCATGTGCTTCACGCGCGTCGATCGCGTGATCACGAGCGTGGGCGGCAAGATCGTTCCCGTCGATCAGATCAACGTCCTGCAGGCTTTGGACGCGTCCATCATCAAGACGATCGATGTTCGGGAAGGTCAGCAGGTTGAGACGGGACAATTGCTCGCGACCCTGGACTCGACGTTCACGGCTGCCGATGTCACGCAGTACAAGCTGCAGGTTGCGAGCCTTGAGGCGCAGGTCGCCCGGGACGAGGCCGAATTGTCCGGAAAGCCGTTGTCGTACGGCCAATCCAACGATCCTGATGTCACCAGGTACAACTCCTTGCAAAAGGCGCTCTACGACCAGCGCGTCGCGCAGTACCACGCGCAGGTGAACAGCTACGATTCCAAGATCAGCCAAACCGAAGCGACGATCCAGAAGTCGAAGAAGGACGACGAGCGGTACAGTCAGCGTGCCGAGATCGCCGGCAAGATCGAGGACATGCGCTCGACGCTCGCCGAAAGCGGCAGCGGGTCCAAGCTGAACCTGTATCTGTCGCAGGACACGCGCCTGGAGCTGTTGCGTCAGATCGACAACACGCACAACACTTTGCTGGAAGCGCAGCACCAGCTGGATTCCTTGAAGGCGGATCGCAACGCCTTCACCGAGCAGTGGAACGCGCAGCTGAGCCAGGATCTGGTCACGACGCGCAACAACCTTGATACGGCCCGCTCACAGTATGACAAGGCGATCAAACATCAGGACCTTGTGCGGTGGACGGCTGCCGAGCCATCGGTCGTCTTGACCCTCGCCAAGCTCTCGGTCGGGTCCGTGCTGAAGCCGGGTGATCCCTTCATCACGCTGATGCCGCTCAAGACGCGGCTCGAGGCCGAGATCCAGATCCTGTCGCGCGACGTCGGCTTCGTCCGGCCCAACGACCCCTGCACGATGAAGATCGATGCCTTCAACGCGGCGGAGCACGGTACGGCCGAAGGCAAGATTCGCTGGATCAGCGAAGGCGCCTTCACGAACGACGATGATGGAAAGCCTGTCGACGCCTTCTATAAGGCGCGGTGTTCGGTCGACCAGACCAACTTCAAGGATGTTCCGAAGACCTTCCGCCTCATCCCCGGCATGACGCTGCAGGGTGATGTCAATGTCGGCACCCGCTCGGTGGCGATGTATCTGCTCGGCGGCATGCTGCGCAGCGCAAAAGAAGCAATGCGCGAGCCATGACGGTATCGACGCGTTCCCTTCTCGACTTGCTGCGCCCCGGCTCGTCCCGTTCAGACTCGAAGCCGTTTGAACGGGGGCTGGAGGCGTACGAGAACCAGCAATATCTCGAGGCGTTGCGGTTTTGGCGGCTCGCCTCGCAAGCCGGCGATCCGGAGGCGGATTACCGGATCGGGCTGCTCTATGCGCGGAACGAGGGCGTTATCGGCAGCCTTCCGGATGCGGTCGCGTGGTACGAACGCGCCGCCCTGAAGGGACATACCGAAGCCCAATTCCAGCTTGGCTTGATCTACTTCAACGGCGTCAACGCCACGGTTGGACCGAACAGGCCAGAGATGTGGCGGCAATCCACTGCGGCGCGTCTGGGCGACAAGGCGGTCAACCTCCACGATCTGGTTTTCCCGAACGGAATCGGCGTGCCCAGGGATATCGACGCCGCGTTCCTCTGGTTATCGGTGGCGGCGGAGGCCGGCAAAGCGGAGGCGCAAGCGATCCTTGGCGATATGTACGCCAACGGGCAAGGCTGCACGAAAGATCACGCTGCCGCCCTGCGCTGGTACGAGGCCGCGGCCGAGCAGAAGGCGGCGGCCGGTGAGTTCGCGCTTGGCGATGTGTATTATCAGGGGCGGGGCGTTCCCGTCGATTTCGCGCAGGCCGCAATCTGGTATCACAAGGCCGCGGAACAGGGACATGTGCGCGCACAGGTTGCGCTCGCTTTCATGTGCCTCAAGGGCACCGGGCTTCCCGAAAATGTCGAAGAGGCCGCACGGCTGTTCCAGAGCGCCGCTGCGCATGACGATACGATCGCGCTCTACAACATTGCGCTGTTGCGGTTGAGCGGCAAAGGGGCTGTCAAGGATCTCGACAGGGCCGAGACCGCATTGCGCAAGGCGGCGCGGAAGGACTATTTGCCGGCGATCCAGGCGCTTGCTGAGTTCTATGCGCTCGGGACTGCCGCCGAGCCGGATTTGCGCGAGGCCGCGTATTGGTACGAGAAGGCGGCCGAGCGCGGCGATACGCAGGCGCAGTTCTTGACCGGACGCTTCTATGCCACCGGCACCGGCGTTCCACCGAGCATCCGCCAGGCTGCGAAATGGTTCGAGCGTGCGGCGGAGGGCGGCCACGCCACGGCGGCCCACAACATTGCGGTGTTCTATCTCAACGGCAGGGGCGTGGCGCGCGACGTCGCCACTGCGATCAAGTGGTTCGAGCGCGCGTCCGAGGGAGGCATTAGCGCCGCAGGCGTGCAGCTCGGCCGGCTCTACTCGGCGGGCAACGGCGTGCCGCGCGATCAAGTGCGCGCGGCGGAGTGGCTCAGCAAGGCGGCCGACGGCGGCGATGCCGATGCGAAGACGGCCTATGCGATGTTTCTTATCCAGGATGAATCGTCCGCGGAGCGTCTTGCGCAGGCACGTGCGCTGCTGACCGACGCTGCCGAGGCCGGCCATCCGGCCGCGGCATTTCAGCTGGGCGGCCTTCACATGGGAAGATCCGGCGGCGCCGTCGACGTTCCGGCCGCAGCCCAATGGTTCAAACGCGCGGCGAGCGCCGGCCACGTCGAGGCCCAGCACACATTGGCGCTACTGTATTCCGATCCCAAGAGCGGCCTCAAGGATCCGCAGGCCGCCGCCAGCTGGATCGTCAAGGCCGCGGACGGCGGCAACGCTGCGGCGCAGTTCAAGCTTGCGGTGATGTATTGCACCGGACAAGGCGTCGAGCAGGACCTCGCCAACGGCGTCACGTGGTACGAGGCGGCGGCGCGCCAGGGCCATACGACGGCGCAATACAACCTTGCCGTGATGCTGGGCCGGGGACAGGGCCGCGATGCCGATCCGGCGAAGGCGGCCGAATGGTTCGAGGCCGCTGCGAAGCAGGGCATGATCGAAGCCCAACTCGCAATTGGCGATGCGCTGCGCGCCGGCAACGGCGTCGCACAGGATCGCGATCAGGCGCTGTACTGGTATCGACAAGCGGCGCAGCAGAACAACGAAGGGGCGCGACGTCGTCTGCAGGCAATGGGCGAGAGCGTCGGCTGAACTTGTTGGAGACGGCATCGCGTCGCGCGCAGGCAACGGCAGAGATGATGGACAGCTTTGTTTTTGAGCGCGAAGGCACGGAAGCGGGCAAGTCCGCGTGACAATCTAGGCAGAACTAACAATGGTTTTCACATCGACGACAGAGAGATTGCGCTAATGTTGCGTTCGCGGAAGAAATGTTCATTGTACCTCTGGTTGTGTGGAGATGATCGATAAGGATCAAGAGGTCACGATCCGGGCATGTCAGGCCGCGTGATCTCGGGATCGAACTTCCGCGCGACCGGGAAAGAGAAACTGGACCCGGCGCTGAGCGTTGGCAGGAGATTGAGTGGCAATGAACAAGATGGTCGAACGGAGCGTCAGGGATACAAAGGATATGTTGCCCGTTGCCAGTCCGGTTCAGCAGGACGACCATCCGCAGAGCCTTTTCCTGGATCCCGACGTAGGCGATCTCCAGTCAGGATCGCGTCTGCGCGGCGCGATACTGGAGTATTCGGGGCGTGGGATTTCGGGTTGGATTGTCGATGCCCAGTCGCCCGCTTCAACCGTTTCGATCGCGCTTTTTGTCGGTTCCCACTGTGTCGAGGAGGGACGGACAGGCCGATCTATGCCGGCCCGCGTAGGTCCGCGGAGCGTGATCGGACGTCCCGGATTTCGTATCGATCTATCCGCGCCGGGAGTGCGCCGTCGCTTGGCGCGCGCCCTGAGAAACGCGCTTGTGGAGCCTAAGCGTGCGCAGATCTATCTGCGTATCAGCCTGAATGATGGCGAGTACTACGAAATACCCCTGTTCGAGAACTATGCGCCAGGCGAATTGATCGTCGCGCTGGGGTTCTCGACCGCGGACTACGACGACCTGTTGTTTCCGAGCAACAACAGGATCGTTGCTGGACTGGCGGACGCGCCTCCCAAGGAGGTGCGCTACATTTGCTTCTACCTCCCGCAATTCCATTCATTTGATGAAAATGACAGGTGGTGGGGGCCAGGGTTTACCGAGTGGACCAACGTCGCGCGCATGCGTGCCCAGTTTCCGGCACACGAGTCCCCATGGTTGCCGGCCGATCTTGGATTCTATGACGTCCGGCTGCCGGAAACGCGTCGTCAGCAGGGCGAGCTGGCGCGCCAGTACGGCATCGATGGATTTTGCTACTACGTCTATTGGTTCCAGGGCCGAAGGTTATTGGAAAAGCCGCTTCAGCTGCTGCTCGAGGACGGCGAGCCGAACCTGCCTTTCTGCATTTGCTGGGCAAACGAGAATTGGTCTCGTCGGTGGGACGGCTCGGACGCTGAGCTTCTGTTGGGACAAAACCACTCCCTGGACGACGATGTCCGCTTTATTGACGACATGGCCGACCTGCTGCTCGATGAGCGCTACATAACTGTCGACGGTCGAAAGGTCATCGTCATCTACAGGCCGTCATTGTTGCCGGACAAGCAGCGCTTGTTCGAGATTTGGCGCGAGCGAGCCAGAGAACTCGGAATCGGCGAGCTTCTCATTTGCAATGCGATGACGTTCGGAGAGTTCGATCCGCGCGACGTCAATTGCGACGCGGCAATCGAGTTTCCTCCGCACACGGTCTCGACAAGGGAGGTGCCGCCGACCGAAGTCGATGCACCGCCGACCTTCGCTGGAAAGGTGTACGACTATGTCGACGCCATGCGATCGTCGATCGGCAAGATCTACGACTTCCCGTTCTTTCCTGCGGTGATGCCGCGTTGGGACAATACGCCTCGCAAGGGGCCGCGCGGTCACGTCTTTACCAGGTCCAGTCCGGAAGCGTTTGAGGTTTGGCTTCGCGATGCAACCCTGCGTGCCAAGGGCAACAGCTTTTCCGAATCATTGGTGTTTATCAATTCCTGGAACGAGTGGGCGGAAGGTGCGCATCTCGAGCCGGATTCGCGCCATGGACGGGCGTTTCTCGAGGTCGTGCGAAGGGTCGCTTCGGCTGAGCCCATTTCGGCCCAGATTCGAAATAGCCCGGATTTGCTGGATTGCCTGAGTAGGCAGGAGCTTGAGTGGGCGGTAAAAGAAGCCTCGACGCATGTCGAAGTGCTCGCAAGCCTGCACCGGTCGGGCCTCACCCATTCGGGGGTGCAGCGCGTAAGAAGCGGCACGCCAGTGGAGGCAGAAGGCGCGTCCGGTAATCCGGCAGGTTCGTTGCTGGTGATCGAGAACATCAATTCTCAAACCGTCGAACGGGTGATTGTCGATCCGCGCTATGAGATATTGGTGCGGGGATGGATTTGCGCGGGCAACGCCTTTGAGGCCAGCCGACAGAGAACGGGATTCCTGGTCCTGTCGGGGCTTACTCCGGATGGCGCAGCAAACGGCGGCTATTGCCTGATCGTAGATTGGCACGAGCGCGTGGACGTGAAGGAGTATATGAAGGCCGAGAGCAAGGACTGCTATTTCGGTTTCCAGCTGTCCTTCTCGATTCGAGATTTGCCGGATGGTGAATATCAACTCGCGGTTCTGGAGGTCGGCGACGGGACTAGTGCACTCGTGCGGTCTCGCCACTCGATCATCGTGAGACGTTGAGGTCGCCACCGATGCTCGCAAGTGTTGTCATCGCGTGCTACAAGCATGAGCAGTATCTTGAGGAATGCCTTGAGACTGTCTATCAACAGACGTTTGCCGACATCGAGCTCGTCATCGTAGACGACAATTCGCCGGACAAGAGTTTTGAAGTCGCGCAGAGGGTTCTCAAGAAGAGGTCGTTCGGAAAGCGCTTTGTTTCCTGCAAGCTGCTCAAGAACCCTCAAAATCTTGGCGCCCACTACACCTGGAACAGGGCATTATCGCTGACGAACGGCGACATGATTTTCCTTTTGAATTCGGACGATGCCTTTTCCAAGGATCGGGTTCGGCTGTTCGCGGATAAGCATGCCAATGATCGGCTGTTCTTCGGTTTCTCGGCGGTTGAGCCAATCGACGAACATGGAAAGTCGATCAGCAACTTCCAGTTTCCAACGCGCCTGCGCTATGCGATCGATCGGGCCCAGATCGCAGGTGCGCCGTTGTCATGGACATTTCTGGATTCTCAGATCGCGGCATCGACCGGAAACTTTGTCTTCAGCCGTGAACTGCTGCGGCAGGTGGGTTGGCTTGCCGATCTCAAATACTGCCATGACTGGGACTTTGCGTTGCGCGCGGTAACCAAGGTCGAGCCGACCTATCTCGAGACCGACCGCTATCTGTACCGACTTCATTCAACCAACAGTTTCCGAAGTCTGAGCAAGGTGGCAGAGAGCGAGACAAAGGCTTGCATGATGTCGTATTGCCTGAATGCAATCGCGTCACGGCCTCAGAACAAGACCTGCCTCAGTCCGTCGAATTTCGGCGATTCATTCTATGACTTCGTGAAGCTGCACCCGAACTTCAACTATTGGGTGAAGCAGATCTACGCGCCCTATCATGTAGAACACCGGACGGTGGAGTCGAACGATCGGACCCTGCCGGTTCGCTGGCGCTGATCGAGCAATGCAAGGCCGGCCTTGTCCGTTCCGACACAATCGGAACGGGGCCTTGATTGGGATGGAGACCGAGCGATTGCTTCGTCGCTTCGTCGGCTGGGAGCCTGGCGTCCGATCGAATTGCGCCGACGAGAGGTCTGGAGCGTGCCGCAGCCGCAGCAGGGGGCTGGAACTCAAAAAGCTGAACGCGCCGGGCGGGAGGCTTGCGGATAACGATGTCAAAAGCATCGTTCTTGTAAGCCCGAACGACTAGCGGACTGCTTCATTCCCGTCGTCCATCGGCGATCTCCGATCGTTCCGGTCCTGTGACGCGGTTTTCGTGCAAATGACGTCGGGCCCCCTTGCTCTATTGTATTGATTTTCCTCGAAATAACCTTACAAGAGTTAATTGTGAGCACTGCGTGTTATAGCCTTATTCTTGTAGGATATGTGCGCTAATAGGGAATTCGTGGTGCGAACCAATGTTAATAGCTTGTTGATCTCGTGGGAGCGGCTCAGGTTGGACATGGAAATTCCAGCATTGTCTAGTTTCAGCTCAGGCGTGAATCTCGATACGCTTCCAGCAAGTGAGATCGAGGCAAGGCTTAGAGATTTCTTTTCCGGGCGGATCGCAAATCCGAAACCCGACGAGCTGATCCAATCGGTCAAGCAGTTGGAGCAGCAATTCGGTGATTACAAGGAATTCCAGTTTGCAAAGGCGGCGGCGCTTGTGCAGGCATGCGATTTCGCCGGAGCGCGTGGAATCCTTCTCGACCTCGTCAAGCAGATGCCATCCGACTCGCGGGTGTTGCATCGCCTGGCAATCGCGGCCCTCAATATGGGGTCCGCCCATGAAGCGCAGGATGTCTATCTTGCCGCGCTCATTGCGGCCCCGAAAAGTGAAAATCTGCGGCGAGAGTTTGCCGGCCTCCTGCGCGTGATGGAGGCCAAGAAGCTCTACGCCGGGGTCGATCGCAAGAAACACGGCTTGGCGGTGGTGTGCGCCATCAAGAACGAAGGCGACGATCTGCTGGAATGGCTACACTTCCACAAACTGGTCGGCGTTGATCACTTCTACCTCTACGACAACGGCAGCACTGATGATACTCGTGCCGTGATCGAGTCCTTCCCGTGGCCCGAAATGATCACCTATCATTTCGTGGAAGGGGAATTCGGCCAGATGCGCGCGTTCTCGCATGCGATCGACAGCTACCGCAATTGTGCCGAATGGTGCGCCTTCATCGATGCCGATGAGTATCTGTTTCCGACGCAGGCCGGCAACATCAAGGACGTCTTGACCGAGCTCGGGCCGGCGCCGGCGGTGGCGGTGCATTGGTTGAACTTCGGGTCGAACGGTCACGACGCGAGGCCGGCCGGTCTGTGCATCGAATCTTTCACGCGTCGTGCTCCGGACGATTTCCCGGATCATTTCATCATGAAGTCAATCGTGCGGCCTGACACCATCGTGTCCTATCTGCATCCCCATCAATCGCTTGTCTTGGGTTGCTACGTTCACGAGGACGGCACGCCTGTCTTCCCGATCGGCGGGCGCTGCACTGCTCCGAAGCGGAACAAGCTCGTGATCAATCACTACTACACGAAGTCGCGGCAGCAATTGCTGAAGAAGCGTGAACGGGGCAGGCCGCTCGGCGATGGAGATCCTGAAAAGATCCGCGCAATGGAATTCTTCACGTTGCGCGATCGCAACGATGTCGAAGACGCCACGATCCAGAGGTTTCTTCCGGAGCTGAAGAAACTGATTCAGGGTTGAATTCAAGGGAACAGCGATGTCCTCGCTGGAGGAGGGCGCGCCAGGCGGCGCGCCCGATCGTGTGCTTGAAGTGATTCTTGATCGCCGCGATCGGCTACTCTGGCCGCAGCGATCGGCTACAGCGGTTCCAGCCGGTATTTCGCAAGCAACTGCTGTGCGGCGACGAGATCAATCTCTGCCGGCCTTTGGAAGATCGACATGTTGTTGGCGCGCGCGATTTCGCGAGCGACCGTCCGCACCGAATGATAGTGGGGACGATTCTCGAAGTCGTGAATTGCGATGAAGGCTCCCGGTGCGGCGTGAAGCACGCACTGTACGAAGCAAGCCACGCGAAACCGGCCGTCAACGAAATACAGGTCGGCGGTCTTGCTTTCCGGGCGCTCCCAGACACGTTCGTGATACTCGGGCCACGAGCGCTCCTTGTCCTTTTCCACGGGATAACCCCACTCGCGCAGCTTGCCGATATCGACGTGCAGCAGCAAAGGCTTGGTGCTCGCGTCGCCCGTGGCGTCGGCAACGTTGGCGAGCCACTCCGCGGAGGAATCAATGGAAATGACCCACTCCTTCTTGGTTTGACAGGCCAGCCAGGTGCTTCCTCCCGAGCCAAATTCCAGATACCGCGTCGAGAGGTCCACGAAACTTTTGAACAGTGTCAGTTCCTGACCGTCCATTGCGATGTTCATGACGGGATTCCGTGTTTCTCGAGTTGTTGTCTGGCGGGTGGCTGCCAATCCACCGTCGGAAGGCGGTCGCGGCTCGTCAAGCAGCGATGAGATCTGGTTGAGTCGTCATCGCGCTTCTCGACGTCCTGTTGGCCATCCACGCCGGTGATTGGAAAGATCGGCGACTACTGGCTCAGGCCGACGCGTTCCACCTTGTAGCCGCCGTCCAGGATGGCGCGCCACCAGGGTTGCTCGTCGACATACCAGCGCACGGTCTTGGCGATGCCGGTCTCGAAATTCTCCTCGGGGCGCCAGCCGAGCTCGGTTTCGAGCTTGGTGGCGTCGATCGCGTAGCGGCGGTCGTGGCCGGGCCGGTCGGCGACGAAATTGATCAGCTGGCGGCGCGGGCCTGCCGCGGCCGGCACGACCTCGTCGAGCAGGTCGCAGATGCTCTCGACCACGTGCAGGTTGGTGCGCTCGTTGCGGCCGCCGACATTGTAGGTCTCGCCGACCTCGCCGCGCTCCAGCACCAGCGTCAGCGCCTTGGCGTGATCCTCGACGAACAGCCAGTCGCGAATGTTCTTGCCGTCGCCATAGACCGGCAGCGGCTCGCCGGCGAGCCCCTTGATGATCATGTGCGGGATCAGCTTTTCCGGGAAGTGGTAGGGGCCGTAATTGTTGGAGCAGTTGGTCACCAGGGTCGGCAGCTCGTAGGTCTCGCGCCAGGCCCGCACCAAATGATCGGACGACGCCTTGCTGGCCGAATAGGGCGAATTCGGCGCATACGCCGTGGTCTCGGTGAACAGCCCTTCGTCGCCGAGCGAACCGAACACCTCGTCGGTCGAGATATGCAGGAAGCGGAAGCGGTCGCGCTTCTCGGGCGAGAGCGTACGCCAGTGACGCAGCGTCTCCTGCAGGATCGTGAAGGTGCCGACGATGTTGGTCTGGATGAATTCGCCGGGGCCGTCGATCGAGCGGTCGACATGGCTTTCCGCGGCAAGGTTCATCACCGCGTCGGGCTGATATTTCTCGAACAGCCGGCGCAGGTTCTGCGCCTCGCAGATGCAGGCCTTCTCGAAGGTGTAGTTCAGGCTTTCGGCGGCGCGGGGCAGCGAGGCCAGGTTTGCCGCATAGGTCAGCTTGTCGATGTTAACGACGCGGGCGTGGGTGTCGCGCAGCAGGTGGCGGACCACGGCGGAGCCGATGAAGCCGGCGCCGCCGGTGACGAAAATCGTCGATCCCTTAAACCGCATGTTTGAATACCTCCGCCGCGCGCGGCTCGCCGTGGAATGAGCGGTAGACCGACAGCAGGTACTCGCCGTAGCTGCTCTTGGCGGTCTTCTGTGCGACCCTCGCGAAGGCCTCGAGCGAGATATAGCCCTGGCGCAGCGCGATCTCCTCGGGGCAGGCGATGCGCAGGCCCTGGCGCTGCTCCAGGATCTGGACGAAGTGGCTGGCCTCGACCAGCGAGGAATGGGTGCCGGTGTCGAGCCAGGCAAAGCCGCGGCCGAGCACCTCGACATAGAGGTCGCCGCGTTCGAGATAGGCCTTGTTGACGTCGGTGATCTCGATCTCGCCGCGCGGGGATGGCCTGATGCCGGCCGCGATGTCGACCACATCATTGTCGTAGAAGTAGAGGCCGGTGACCGCGACGTTGGACTTCGGCCGCTTCGGCTTCTCTTCGATCGACAATGCCCGGCCGGTGCCGTCGAGTTCGATCACGCCGTACTGTTCGGGCGCGTTCACGACGTAGCCGAACACGGTGGCGCCTTTCTTGCGGATCGAGGCGGACGACAGCATGCTCGGCAGGCCATGGCCGTAGAAAATGTTATCCCCTAACACAAGGGCAACAGAGTCATCGCCGATGAAGTCGCGCCCGACGATGAAGGCGTCGGCAAGGCCCCGCGGGGTCTCCTGCGTAGCATAGGCGAACCGGACACCCATCTCGCTGCCATCGCCGAGCAAGCGCTGGAACAGCGGCTTGTCCTGCGGCGTGGAAATGATCAGGATATCGCGGATTCCGCCCAACATCAGCGTCGACAGCGGATAGTAGATCATCGGCTTGTCGAAGACGGGCAGCAGTTGCTTGGAGACGACTGTCGTCACCGGGTAGAGGCGCGAGCCGGTGCCACCGGCAAGGATAATGCCTTTCATGGTCCCTCACAATTTGACTATCAGAACATAACATATAGCGTGCGCTGCACAAGTTTGTTATGAGAGGGAAATTAACATTTCAAGCGCGTCAAACTGGAACAAATGTTAGATGAACGTCATCAACACCGAGCTTCCTGAAGTCCTGATCGTCGAGCCGAAGCTGTTCGGCGACCAGCGCGGCTTCTTCCTCGAGACCTACCAGGCTCCGCGTTATGTCGAGCACGGCATCACGCGTCCGTTCGTGCAGGACAACATGTCCCGCTCGGCCTATGGCGTGCTGCGCGGGCTGCATCTGCAAAACCCGCTCACCCAGGGCAAGCTCGTCTCCGTGTTGCGCGGCAAGGTGCTGGACGTTGCCGTCGACGTGCGCGTCGGCAGTCCGAATTTCGGCAAGCATGTCGCGGTCGAATTGAGCGAGGAGAACCGCCGGCAGTTATGGGTGCCGCGCGGCTTCGCCCACGGTTTCGTGGTGCTCTCGGAGACCGCCGACTTCTTCTACAAATGCGATGATTTCTACAGCCCCAAGGACGAGCTCTCGATCCGGTGGAATGATCCCGCGATCGGGATCAAATGGGGCGTCGACAAGCCACAGCTGTCGGCCAAGGATGCGGACGCGCCGCTCCTCGCCGACGCCAGCAACCTTCCGACCTATGGACAAATCTGATGCGGATCTTGTTGACGGGAACACGCGGCCAGGTTGGCAGTGCGCTCAAGCCCTTGCTGGAAAGCCACGGCACGATCATCGCGCCGCCCACCGCGGAGTTCGATCTGTCGAAGCCGGAGATGCTGACGAGCCAACTTGAGAGTCTGAAGCCCGATCTCATCATCAATCCGGCGGCCTATACCGCCGTCGATCGCGCCGAGGACGAGCGTGAGTTGGCGTTCCTGGTCAACGCGAAGGCACCTGAAGCGATCGCCAAATGGGCTGCAGCGAACGGCGTGCCCCTGGTGCATTTCTCCACGGACTACGTCTTCAACGGCTCGGGCGACAGGCCGTGGCGCGAGGACAGCCCGACCGAGCCGCTGTCGGTCTACGGCGCCAGCAAGCTTGCCGGCGATGTCGCGATCCAGGCGGCGGGCGGGGCGCATCTGATCGCGCGCACCTCATGGGTTTATGCCGCAAAGGGCACGAATTTCCTGCGCACCATCGCGCGGCTCGCCGGCGAGCGTAAGGAGCTGCGGATCGTGGCCGATCAGATCGGTGCGCCGACCACGGCATCAGCGATCGCCGGTGCGGTCGCCGGCATCGTCCTGCCGAACCTCACCACGTTGCACGATCAGCTCGTGCGCCGGGGAGGTGTCGTCAATCTCGTTTGCGCCGGCGAAACCAGCTGGCACGGCTTCGCAACCGCCATTGTCGGCGGGCTGAGGTCCCGCGGGGTCACGCTGGCGGTCGAGAACATCGCTCCGATCGCAGCGGCCGATTTTCCGACCAAGGCGGTCCGTCCGGGCAATTCGCGGCTGGATCTGTCGCGGCTGAAGGCGCAGTTCGGCGTGGCGATGCCGACCTGGCAGGAAGCGCTGGCGCGCGAACTGGATGCATTTGTCCAGCTTGGCGCGCCCGCCCACGCTTAGGACGGCTTCGGAAGTGGATGCCGGTGCGCGTGAAGAACCGGTGCGCGTGAAGAAAACGCGTCAGACAAGAAAAGAGCCTTGGTTCTGATTTGATCAGAACCAAGGCTCCAGGATTGAACCGGCCGGCGGCTATCGTCGCCGGGCGCGAGCGCTCAGCGCGGCCGACCGATGCTGTCGTAGGTGAAGCCGTGCGCGGCCATCTCGTCCGGACGGTAGATGTTGCGCAGGTCGACGACGACCGGATGCTTCATCTCCTGCTTGATGCGCTTGAGATCGAGCGCGCGGAACTGGCGCCACTCGGTCACGATCACCAGCGCATCGGCCTGGCGCGCGCATTCATAGGCATCCTTGCAGTACTCGATCTCCGGCAATTCCTTGCGCGCCTGCTCCATGCCGATGGGATCGTAGGCACGAACCTTGGCGCCGAAGTCGATCAGGCCGTTGATCAGCGGGATCGAAGGGGCCTCGCGCATGTCGTCCGTATCGGGCTTGAAGGTCAGGCCGAGCACGCCGATGGTCTTGCCGCGCAGCTCGCCGCCGAGCACGTTGGCGACCTTGCGCGCCATCGCGCGCTTGCGATTGTCGTTCGCGGTCAGCGTGGCCTCGACGATTTTCAGCTGGACGTCGTGGTCGAGCGCGGTCTTGAACAGCGCACGGGTGTCCTTCGGGAAGCAGGAGCCGCCATAGCCGGCGCCGGCATGCAGGAACTTGGTTCCGATCCGGTTGTCGAGCCCGATGCCGCGCGCGACCTCCTGCACGTTCGCCCCGACCCTCTCGGAGAGATCGGCGATCTCGTTGATGAAGGTGATCTTGGTGGCAAGGAAGGCATTCGCGGCGTATTTGATCAATTCCGCCGTGCGTCGCGCGGTATAGAGGATCGGCGCCTGGTTCAGGTAGAGCGGACGATAGACTTCGCCCATCACCCTCTTGGCCCGGTCGTCCTCGGTGCCGACGACGATGCGGTCGGGATGGCGGAAATCCTGGATCGCGGCACCTTCGCGGAGGAATTCGGGGTTCGACGCAACGGCGAAATCGGCGTCGGGATTGGTTTCGCGGATCAGGCGTTCAACCTCGTCGCCGGTGCCCACGGGCACGGTCGATTTCGTCACCACCACGGTGAACTTCTTGAGCGCCGCGCCGATCTCCTTGGCAGCAGCATAGACGTAGCTCAGGTCCGCATGGCCGTCGCCGCGCCGCGAGGGCGTTCCGACCGCGATGAACACGGCATCGGCGTCCGCGACGGCGCCCGCGAGCTCCGTCGTGAAGGTCAGCCGTCCGGCCGCGGCGTTGGTGTCGACGAGCTTATCGAGGTCAGTTTCGTAGATCGGGATCTTGCCGTGCTTCAGGGCTTCGATCTTGCCGGCGTCCTTGTCGACGCAAACGACCTGATGGCCGAAATCGGCAAAACACGCTCCGGACACGAGACCTACATATCCCGTTCCAACCATTGCAATCTTCATGAATCCGCTCGTCGATCAGTGTGGAGAGGAGGAGTTAGCACTAGCACAAATGGCGCCGATAACGCCAAGTTTTATAGCGTATAGTTTGTGTTGGAGCTCGGCGGCTTTTTGTGCAAACGGTGATCGCCTCGGTGCAGCTGAGCGCCCGTTAGTCACCTCGGGCGCACCATGGACACATTCTCAACTTGAAATCGACCGACAATCGAGCCGCCGTTTGAGGGTGGACATGAGCATGAAGACGATTGGCAAGCAGAAGCCCTCGGGAGCTGAATACGCGTCGTTGCAAACGCGGTTCTCCAGATCCGATCGCACGACGTTTTCCGGGTTCGTCTATGATCGCGCCGATCTCGGCCGACGCTACACCGTCGACCTGCTCGTCGACGGCGAGCCATACATGTCATCATTGTGTGACGAGTTTGTAACGGAGCTTGCCGACGCCGGGATCGGCGATGCGCGATTTGGCTTTACCTTCAACGTGCAGGATCAGGTCAGCGCGAACGCCACGATCATTGAGGTAAGGCTGGCAAATATCGGCAGTCCGGTCGGGGCTCCGATTCGTTGCGATGTCGCCGCGCCGGAAGCGCGGTGGCACCGGATCGGCGATATCGAGTGGGCCGGAGGTTTGCGCTTCGAAGGCTGGCTTGCTCAGGACATCGACGAGGACATCGAAATCCTGATCGCGCAGCGCCCGGTGATGACCGTGAAGCCGACCGGGTGGACCAACGTAGCGCGGGGCGGCGAGTTCGGCGTCGGCCGCCGGATCGATTTTCATCTGCCCGAGCATTTTGCGGACGGCCGCATGCGCGGACTATCCGCGCGGACGATTTCGGGACGGAGCCTGATCTCGGAGCCGATTTCCTTTGTCGCTTTCGATCGCGGATTGGAGCAAACGCTGGCGGATCTTGGGCGCTGGGATAGCGAGCGGCTTCGTGGAGAGCTGTTCGACCGGGTGCTGCCGGCCTCGATGCCGTTTCACGCCTATCGCGGCTGGAAAGAGCGCTTCTCGCCGACGACACAATCTGAACAGTCTGATGTTGCATCCGAGGCGGCAGTCGTCCTGATCGGCGATGCCAGGGTGGACGAGAGCATCGAAAGCCTCGAAGCCCAGCGGCACTCCGCCTGGTCGGCGGTGTCCCTGCCGGCGCGGGCGTTCAGTCAATTCGATCCAAAAGCAGCGCGCGAGTTTGTCGAGGGCGATGCCGCCGGCAGTGCGTTCTTTGTGTTTTGTCTGAGCGGAACGATCCTCGCGGAAGACGCCTTGCAGCGCTTCGCCGATCTCTTCGCGTCCGAGCCCGGCTGCGATATGGTCTATGGCGACGTCGAGGTCGCTGCGGGCGCCGGCGCTGTCTGGCCGCTGGCGTTCTCCGCATTCGATCTCGAACGCGCGCTCGAGCAGGGCTATGGGGCGTATTGTTTTGCGGTGCGTCGGGAGCCTGCCGTGGAAGCGCTGCGATCGGCGACGTCGCTCTACGACATCTTCCTTTGCTGCGCGGAGCCGGATCGAATCTATCATCTTCCGGGATCGGTTGCGGCATTGCCGCGGATTGATGCATCGGCCGCAACATCCGAACTGGTCGCCGCGAGCAAGGTGTATTTTGCCAGGGCCGGCATCGAGGCCAATGTCGAGCCGCGGAAAGCGGGTCTTCTTCCGGCTGTTCAGGTCAAACGCGCCGTCGATTGGAGCGAGCGCACCACCATCATCATCCCGACCAGAAATCGCGCCGAGCTGCTCAAGCGATGCATCGAGACGGTTATGCCGGCGGCAAATGAGACGAACGCCCGGATCCTTGTCGTCGACAACAGCTCGACCGAGCCGGAAACGCTGGACTATCTGGACAGCCTGTCCGCGCAGGAAATCGACGTCATCTCGGTCGAGGGGCCCTTCAACTTCGCATTCATCAACAACGCCGCCGTCGCTTGCGTCGATACGGAGAACATCTGCTTTCTCAACAATGACGTCGAGGCGCTCGACGACACCTGGCTGGCGGAGATGCTGTGGCGGCTCGCCGCTCCCGATGTCGGAGCCGTCGGCGCAAAGCTGCTATGGCCGAGCAGCGTCGTGCAGCACGGTGGAGTGGTGCTGGGGGCCAATTTCTCGGCCGCGCACGCCTTCAACGACCGGATGGATGGTGATCCCGGTTATGGCGATCTGCTTCAGGTGGCGCACGAATGTTCGGCGGTGACGGGGGCGTGCCTCTTGATGCGCAAGCGCGATTTCGTGGCCGTCGGCGGCATGGACGAGATCCGCTTTCCGATCAGCTTCAACGATATCGATTTGTGCCTGAAGCTGCGCCAGCTCGGAAAGCGGATCGTGTTCACGCCGGACGCGAAACTCGTTCATCTGGAGTCGGCAAGCCGCGGTCGCGATTCCGCGCCGGATCGCAGGGCACGCTTCAGGCGCGAGCTGTCGATCCTGCGCGCGAAATGGGGCGAGGTGCTGCTCGACGATCCCTATTACAGCCCGCTGTTGGGGCTGGATTCGACGCCGTTCTCTTCGCTTGCATGGCCGCCGCGATCATGGGAGCCGCGTGCCAACCTGCCGCCGGTGGCGACCGCTCCTCCGATCGGGTTGTAGCAGGACGTCCACCACCGCCCAGTCGCATACGGCAGCAACCGTTGCATCGGCATCAAAGCCTGCCTGCAGCTTCAGGTCCGTGCTTCGACCGCGCCCCGGAGGCGTCGGGCTCCATTCCGTCGCGGCGATCGGCAGGCCGGTTGCCAGCAGCGCGTCCACCAGCGGATGGCCAAACGCTGGTTCGCCGATGTGGAGAACCAATTTCGTGATGCCGTGACCTTCGATGAGCGTGGCGACGTCGTCGACGGCAATATCGCCGGTGACGATGACATTCGTGCGCTGCATCAGCTTGAGATCGTCGAGGGTACTTCCCAGCACGATGATCTCGACGTCTTCGTCGGCGTCGGCCAGTTCATCGCTCAACGCTCGTATGAAGCGAAATTCCGCGGCGTTGGCGTGCAGGACCAGCAGGCCGAGACGCGCGGGGCCGCTCACGGCGGGATACAGCGCCGGCGGCGCGGGCGGGTCGCTCAGCCTCACGGCTTGCAGGCCGAGAACGGCTTCCGAAAAGGCCGCGCCGTCGTCACCGATCGCAGTCACGCGCCGCGCCCCGGCGACCAGGCTCGTCCAATCCGGATGAACGCCTGATCCAACCGCCACGCGCGTTGCAAGCGCGGTGTCGGTGATCAGGAGGTCGTAGGCAAAGTGTTGCGTGAGCTGCGCCAGACATGCGCCGGGAATGCGGTTTGGCTCTGCGATCTCGAGCGACCGGATTCTAAGATCGGCGAGAGACTTCAGAAGAGCTTCGCGGCCCTCAGGCGTCGCAACGTCGAGTGCGATCGACTGCGGCGCTCCGCCATCCGGATCGAACATCGCAGCCAGCTGGCGTTGTCCCTCGGAGCGGATCTGCACGACCACACCGTGCTGATCCTCTGCCGCCAACTGCCGGCAGCGCCTGATGGCAATTGCGCGGCCGGCGAACGAGCCGCAGAGGACGACGGATGGGCCGGCGGCGACCTGCTGGTTCGTGAGCAGCTTGAGCTCAAGCGCGGCGCGGCAATCGCGGAGTGGATCGGCAAGCAGGAATGCGGCGCAGTCCGTCGCATAGCGCCGGTAACGGTGTTCGAGAACGCGAAGATTTCGCATCACGAGCGAACGCTTCTCGCCCAGAAACGAGCGCGAGCCCTCGTGCCCGACGAAAACCGAAGGAATGCACACGTTGCGGAAGCCGGCCTCCGCTGCGCGCAGGCAGAAGTCGACGTCTTCGAGATAGCCGCGATAGAAGTCGTCGGAGAGCTCGCACACGGCGTCGAGGCATTCGCGGGTAATGTAGAGGCAGAACCCGATGCCGTTGGGGATGTCGATCGCAATCCCGGAATTTGCCCTGCCTGCAAGTTCGTCCAGCAATTCGATTTCGCCGGCCGGGGGCAGGGGATTTGACCGGTTCGGGATTGGAAAGCTGGTGTATTCGCCGTTGTTCGACAGCGGGGTCGCCGTGCCTACCCGCGGCGTCGCTTGCACGGCGCTGCGCAGGCGTTGCAGCGCGTATTTCGGCACGATCGTGTCCGAGTTCAGCAGCACGACGTCGCCGGCGCCGGTCTCGCCAAGCGCCCGGTTGACCGCACCGACAAAGCCAAGATTGTGCTCGTTGGTCAGGAGCCGGATGCGGAATTCGGCGGCGAGCTCATTGAGCAGGCGCTTGATGTCGGGCTCGGGCGATGCATCATCCACAACGACGATGGTCGAGCCCGGCGTGCAGGCGAGCGCGTTCAACGCGCTGTCGATGCAAGCTCGCGTCGCGGCCAGATCCCGGTATACGGGGATGATGATGGTGAGCGGAGGAGGTTCGCCGTTTCGAAGGCGAGCCGGCCGGCGTGGTGCGGCCCGGTGATCCGGAACGCGGTTGGCCGGGAGTTGAACACTTGCGATCACCCGGTCCGCCTGCGTGATCTGCAGGCGCTGCGAGGTCGCGGATGCGGGCCGGATCAGACGGAAGCTTGCAGCCTGTCGCCCGTCACGCGCGAATCTGTGGCGTGGATCGGCGGGAAGCTGGATCGTGCTGGATTGATCCGCCTGCGCCAGCGAAAGGTGCGGGTCGTCCGGCCCGCGCCACGTCACCCATCCCTTCACCTCTTCATCGAGAAAGTCGATACGGGCGCAGCTGTCCTGGCCGCTCTGTTCGAGCAGAAGGAGGGCGCCCCTGACCGAATCCGGATCGTCATCACGCCGCGTGACGCTTCGCGCCGCCTCGATCTGCTGAATGTCGTCGCCCCAGGCCATCATTCGCCGGGCAGCGACCAGATCGTCCGGCTCGAGCTCGAGCGCCCTCGCAACGCTGGCGATGGCCGCATCCCTGAGATCGAGATGAAACAACGCTTCTGCGCGCAGCAGATGGGCGCGGGCGCCCGGATGCGGCAGGATCCGGCAGCGGCGGTCGGCGAGCGCGAACGCCAAGCGGAAATCACGCGCCTCGAGCGCCCCGACAGCGGCCCGCTCGAGATCGACGTGGTGGAGCGTTTTGGACGTAAAGGCGATCCTGCGCGCGTCGGCGGTCAAGTGGCGCCCTTATCTGCCCGCATGGTCAGCCTGCCGTCTTGACGGCGCCCTGCCGGCTCCGGAACACGCGCACCCGTCCCTCGAGGCGCGGTCCGTCCTGGTGCGGCATCGGAGTGGCGGGTTCGACGCGCCGCGGCTGCTGGGGCGCGAGCGGGGCTGCCTGCACCCGGCGCTCCTCGAGGTTGAGCTTGAGGCCCACCAGCGGTTCCCGTCCTGAGGGACCCGACACCACAATCCGGTTCCCGGTGACCCGCAGGGTCGGAGCCCCCAGGAAGATGGTTTCAGCCGCGATGGAGAAGCGATCCGCGCCGGGACCCGTGGCCTCCAGCGAGAACCCCGTGATGGCCAATGCGCGTCCCCGGGTTCCGGCAAAAGTTCCGAGAGGAACGAACTGGTTGTCGCCGCGCTGCGGCCTGGCGAACTTGACGGCATACTGCAGCTGGAGATCCCGCGGCTTGTTGGGCCATTCGAGGGAAATTCCCTCGATCCGGGCCGGCGCGGACGGGCCGGCAATCCAGACATTCGAGCCGACGGTCACGTCGCCCAGACCCGCGACATGTGCGAGCAGCTTGAGGTCGCTCAACTCGCCGGGGCCATCCTCCGGCTCGAACATGTCGAATGGCTGGCTGGCCGGCTGCTCAGCCGGCTGTCCCTGGGTCAGCGGCTCGATCTTGATATTGGCGGCGGTCGACCCGCCGGCGCGCCCCGCAGTGACCTCGACGATCAGACGGCTCGGCCGGGCGACCGACACGACCAGCGCGGTCTCGGGCGCAAACAGGGTTCCATTGACGACGTCCGGTCCGGTAATGATATTACAATTGTTAAGACTGGCGCGATCCGCGTATACGCGCACCACCGGAGGTGACACTTTATCATCTGCGCCATTGTATCGAACCAGGAAGAGACCCCGTGCCAGATCAATGGTTTTCTGCTGAATCTGTTCGTTCATTGTCGCCTGCGAGCCTAACGGAATGGATTGGTAAGTCTCGCGCAGTGTGCCCCAAAAATCTGTGTGATAGAAGGGGTCTTAATGTTAATCCGGTAAGATAGTTTCGCTCGCCAATCGATGACATACCGCCGGTGATGATGCAGACCCTGACCCCAATCGAAGACCGCGCGGCCGGGGGGCGCGCTCGCCCGCCAATGAACGTCCTGTTCGTCCACAATAACTTTCCGGCCCAGTACCGCCACATTGCGCGCGCGCTCGCAGAGCAGCCCGGCAACAGGGTCGTTGCGGTCGGTTCATCGACCGCCAGCACGACGCCGGATATCCGGCTGCTCAAATATTCGACGACCAAGACGGATTCCGCGGTCGTCCATCCGTTTGCCCGGCGCTTCGATGTCGAATCGCGGCGTGCCGAAGAGGTTCTGTACGCGCTGTCGTCGCTGTCGGGGCAAGGCTTCGTGCCCGACCTGATCTTCGCGCATCCCGGTTGGGGCGAGACGCTGCCGTTGCGCACGATGTTTCCGCGCGCGCGGATCATCCTCTATTGCGAATTCTACTACGGTGCCGAGGGCAGGGACGTCGGCTTCGATCCCGAGTTTCCCATGACGGGCCTCGATGGCAATGTCGCACTCCATCTGAAGAATGCGACCACGCTGCTGGCGCTCACGGAATGCGATACGGGCGTCTCGCCGACGCCATGGCAGAGGTCGACCTTTCCCGCCGAGTTTCAGAGCAAGATCGAGGTGATCCACGAGGGCGTCGACACCGACGAGGTGAAGCCCAATCCGGTCGCGCGGTTTCAGCTTCCGAACGGCGCGACGCTGTCGGCGGACGACGAAGTGATCACCTACGTCTCGCGCAACCTCGAGCCGGTGCGCGGATTCCATATCTTCATGCGGTCCCTGCCGAGGATCCTCGCCGCGCGGCCGAATGCGCAGGTCGTGATCGTCGGCGGCAGCGGGACATCCTACGGGGCGAACCCACCCAAGGGCTCGAGCTGGAAGTCGATGTTCCTCGACGAAATCAAGTCGGACATCGACCTTCGCCGGGTGCATTTCCTCGGCCGGATTCCTCGGGAACCATATCTCGAGCTGCTGCAGATTTCCTCGGTGCACGTCTATCTGACCTATCCCTTCGTGCTGTCCTGGTCGCTGCTGGAGGCCATGAGCGCGGGATGTGCTGTGGTGGCATCCGACACCGCCCCGCTTCGCGATATCATCTCGGACGGGAACGGCCTGCTGGTGCCGTTTTTTGATATTGATGCGCTGTCGGATCAGGTACTCTCGGTGCTGTCACGGCCCAAGGCCTTCAAGAAGATGCGGATGAAGGCGCGCAGCTTCGTGCGGGACAATTACGACGCAAAGCGGGTCTGTCTGCCCCGGATGCTGACGCTCGTTGATGAAGGTGTCCTCCCGCGCACGTACGGGGGATAACGCCAGGAGTTTGCGATGCCGCTTGTCATCTCGGTTGCCCAGCGCAAGGGCGGAGTCGGAAAGACGACCCTTGCGGTCTTGCTCGCCGCAGAACTGGATCGGCGCACGGGCGTGGTCGGACTGGTCGACGCCGACTCGCAGGCGTCCGCGTGTCACTGGGCCGAGCCCGGCAATCTGTCGTTCCCCGTCTACCAGCTTGATCCGGAAACCCGGCCGGTCGCCGAATGGGCCAGGCTGATGCGCCAGATCCCGCATCAGATCATCGTCGTGGACTCCGCGCCGAACGATCGGGTGCTGGGAGCCGTGCTCGCGGTCGCCAATATCGTGCTGATGCCGTGCACGCCGTCCGGCCTTGACATCGAGGCCACCGCGCGGACGCTCGACATCGTACGGGAAGTGCGTGCCACGCGGCGAACGGCGCTCCGTGCCATGATCGTGCCGAACCGCGTCGACCAGCGCACGCTCGAAGGCCAGCAGCTGATCGAGGAGCTCGATACGCTTGACGAGGAGATCGGGCCGATGATCGGCAGTCGCTCGGCCTATGTGCGCGCCGTCGCCTTGGGGCAATCGGTCGCCGATTTCGCCGGCGGCACACCCGCGGATCTCGAGATCAAGATGCTCGCCGATCTCGTCATGAGCTGGTGCGGGATTGCGCCCAGGCAGCGGGTGGCGATTTAACAGAGCGCGCCGGCGGCTTCACGACAGGCCAACCATGCCGGCATGGGAACGAAAGAGTTCGGGCCGCAACCGGCCCTTGACCTGACGGCGGCGCCCCGCAGGCTTGGTTAACGGATTGCTCGCGCGCACCCTCGCATTTGAAACAAATGCCGCCGCGCGCTTGAGCCCAAGCTCAAGACATTTCCCGTACATGCTTCCCGTCGCTGTGGGGAGTGAAGAATGTACAACGTCAAGAGAGTGATGGCCCTGGTTCTGGCCGTCCTTGCGCTCGGCACAAGCGCACAGAACACCCAGGCTGGAATGGTCGGCTTCCCGCTGCCGCTGCGCGGCGTGATCGAGAAGATCCGCTTCAGCGAGCCGACGCTGGCGCCGATGGCCTACACCATGTTCTGCATGCGCTATGCCGACGAGTGCAAGCCGAAAGCCCGCGCCCGGATGGTGTTCCGCGGCGGCGCCACACGCCTGACCAAGCAGCGCATCGCCGACCTGATCGAGGTCAACGCTTCGGTCAATCGCAGCATCGTGCCACAGCGCAACGAACGCGGCCTTGCCGGCGAGGAATGGTTGATCAATCCGGCGCGCGGCGATTGCAACGACTACGCGGTCAGCAAGCGCCACGAGCTCCTGGCGCGCGGCTGGCCGATGCGCGACCTTCTGCTGAGCGAGGTTGTGACTTCCTCCGGCGAGCATCATCTCGTGCTGGTGGTCCGCGCCAAGGGTGGAGACATCGTGCTCGACAATCTGAATGCGCAGATTCGCAGCTGGTCGCAGGCGCGTTATCGTTGGGTCAGGATGCAGACCCCCGCGAACCCCGATCACTGGGCCGGCGTCGCGCAGGCCGGCGCCTGAATTTCTGAACGAGTCCCATCGATCGAAAATGGCGCGGCGAGACATTTCGCCGCGCCATTTTTGCATCGGAGACGATCGCCAGCGCGCTGCGGCGACATTGCCGGAACGATTGGAGGCATCGACGGTTGACCCCGGTTCAACCCATCGAGGCATCGACATGAAGCTGGCCGGCCTTGTCACAACAGCGGCGCTGGTCGTCGCCACCGCCCCGGCGCTTGCACAGGGCACCGGGCAGACCACGCAGGGCACAACGCGCTATTCGATCGATGGACCGGGCGGCGGCGTTCCGACATCGCGGCCGCAGGCGACCCGGCCGGTCCCGCCGGCAACACCGGCTTACCCGTATGGCAGAGCGTCGCGGCACGCGCCGCCGGTCGGGCAACGGACCAACGTGCCGCTCGGGTCGCGCTGACCGTCCCTTGGGCTGCAAATCCGTTCGGTCTTAACGCTATTCCCATCGTGATTTTGCCGCCTCGGATGGAATGTCGTACCGATGCGATCACTGCGCCGGTTGAGGCGCGGGATTGGTTCGCGCAGGGCGAAATTTTCAGATGGCGAGCAGGGGTTCGATCCTGATCACGGGTGGCGCGGGATACATCGGATCCCATTGCGCCAAGGCGGTTGCCGAGGCCGGGTTTCTGCCGGTCGTCTACGACAATTTGTCCACCGGTCACCGTGATTTCGTGCGGTGGGGGCCGCTCGTGATCGGCGACGTCGCCGACCACGACAGGATCGCCGCCACCGTCGGCGAGCACAATGTGCTCGCCGTGATGCATTTCGCGGCGTTCAGTGCGGTCGGCGAGTCCGTGGCTGATCCGCAGAAATACTTCAGCAATAACGTTGCCGGCACGCTCGGCCTGCTGCGCGGCATGCGGGAGGCGGGCTGCGACCGCCTGGTGTTCTCCAGCACCGGCGCGGTCTACGGCAACGCCGGACGCGATCCAATTCCCGAGAGTGCCGCAGGTCCGACCGTCAATCCCTACGGCCGCTCCAAATTCATGATCGAGCAGATCCTGGCCGACTACCGCGCGGCCTATCGGTTCAACTCGGTCTGCCTGCGCTATTTCAACGCATGCGGCGCCGACGCCTCCGTCACCATCGGCGAACTCCGCGATCCCGAGACGCATCTGATTCCGCGCGCGCTGATGGCGCTGCTGGGGCACGTGCCGGACTTTGCGATCTTCGGCGAAGACTATGACACGCCTGATGGCACCGCGGTGCGCGACTACATCCATGTCGATGACCTCGCGAGCGCCCATATCGCGGCGCTCGAGCTGCTGCTGAGTGGCGACGCCGGCGGCGTGTTCAATCTCGGCACCGGCACCGGCTATTCGGTGCGCAAGGTGCTCGATGCGATCCGCGCCGAGACCGGTGAAGCGGTGCCGAGCGTGGTGCGCGAGCGCCGGGCCGGCGATCCGCCGATCCTGGTGGCCGATCCTTCCAGGTCGGAGCGCGGCCTCGGCTTCAAGGCCAGCCGGTCCGATCTCGGCTACATCATACGTTCGGCCTGGGCCTGGCATCAGAAGGCGCATCCGCGCCGGCGGTAGCCCGCCGCGAGAGGCTCAGTTCAATGTGATGTAGTGCTGTTCGGCCAATCGCGCGAGGAACGGCATGTCGACAAGGCTTGCCACCAGGAAGACGGCGACCAGCGCCAGCACGAGCAGCATCAGGCCGCGCTCGCCATAGAGCTTCTCGGGCTTCTGCGCCGGCGATCCCGGCGACGTCGACATCGAGAAGTAGGTGGTGAACAGCATCACCACCAGCGGCATCGCAAGGACATACTCGATGCGGTACTTCACCAGGAACACCGAGAGGAAGAACACCGAGAACAGCGAATAGCTGAGGCACGAGGCCGTCAGCGACACCTCGGTATAGTGCCCGAAGCTCGCGCGGTAGCGCGCCAGCAGCTCCCTGCCATGGGACGCGGCAATCTCGCGATATTCGGACAGCCGCTTGGCCGCCATCAGGAACGCGCCGCCAAACCAGTAGCACAGGATCACCGAGCCCGGCGGCAGCGAGGTCGGGTCGATCATCGCCCAGCCGATCAACAGCCGCAGCGGATTGTTGACGGATTCCGAGATGACGTCGAAATAGGCCTTGTCCTTGCTGCGGAGCGGCGGGACATTGTAGACGATGCCCTGCAAGGCGAAGATGCCGATTGCGAACAGCATCAGGCGGCTGCTCGCAGATGCGCAGACGAGACCGAGCGTGACCAGCAGCAGCCACTCGATTCCGATGATCTTGCCGTCCATCGCGCTCTGCACCGCGGAGCGCTGCGATTTGGTCGGGTGATGCCGGTCGAAGTCGCGGTCGAACCATTCATTGATCACATAATTGGCCGACGCGATGCAGATCGCGGCCACGAGGCCGAGGACGATCGCGCTTGCGATATGCTCGCCTCTCGGGCCGCGCAACAGCCAGGCGAGGACAATCCCGGGAACGATGAAGATGTGCTTGGTGCTGTGATCGAGCCGCAGGATGGCGAGATACTGCCGGATGCTTGCGGCCGGCGGCTTGCCGGCTTCGACCTTGCTGTCCATCAGCGCCATCGCACGGTCCTTTTTCTGTCGTCGTTGATCGATCGCCTAGTTGAGGAGGTAGACGTCGAAACTCTCGTCGGTCTTGGCGGGGCCGAAGCCGCGGAGCATCGTGGTCGCTTCGCGGAAATCGCGGATCTGCGCCGCCGAGGCGCGGAATGTCCGCCAGTCCTTTCCTTCGTCGTAGATCCGGTCGGGCGTGATCTCGTCGAGTCGGTAGGCCAGCAGGATGATGACGGGCGCACGGGTCGTGTCGCGAAGCTCGCGGCCAAGGCGCAGGGTCTCGCCGAGATCGCTGTCCATCTTGCCCTTGCGCGAGAAGATCACGACGCTGCCGAATTTATGGTCACGCGCGAGATAGATCCGGTTCTTGACGTAATAAGGCAGCGCCTCGACCAGATATTCCGGCTCGGCGAGGATCACTGCATTGGTGAGATCGGCGCGCGAGGCGATCAGGCGGCCGAGATCGGCGCTGCGGCTCGCGACCACGCCGGTCACTGCGTTGCGCAAATCGTTGATGCCGGCGGCGGTCTGGATCGCGAGCACCAGCAGGAGCGACCCGCGTCCGATCGCCGGCAGGCGCCGGTCGAGCCACGCGCGAGAGCCGGATGGCGCGGTGACCCGGCTCCAGCCGATCCAGTAAAGCGCGATCAGGAAGCTCAGCCAGACCGCGGCATGTCGGTAGGCACCGTTGGCGGCGACGGCGAAGAACAACGACGTCAGCAACAGGGCGGCGATGGCGGCGAGGAAGGCCGGTCGCCGCGGCAAGAGCCCGAGCGTCGCGCCGAACAGCAGCACCGATCCCGCGACCCCCGGCAGCAGATTGGCAAACAGCGCGCCCAGCGACGTCGCGCCGGGGTTCACCAGGGACAGGATTGCCGCCGCGAGTGGTGACTCGTGCGACCAGTCCCGGGCCGCGGCGTCATTATAGGTCGGCAACATCGTCGCCGCGCAGATCACGACGCCAATCGTCGCGATCGTTGCATTGATCGCGAAATTGGTGAGTTGCGGCGACCAGCGCCAGCCATCGGTCTCGAGCAGGTCGAGCAGCCAGAACAGCAGGAATGCGCCGGCCATGATCGCGCCGACGACGTTGGTGTTGGCGAGCAGGAACAGCAGTGCGCCGAGCAGCAGACCACGGTCGCGGTGGGCCCGATAGCAGGCCGCGATCGCGAACAGGAACAGGGCCGAGATGCCGTAATTCCTGGCCATCACGACATATTCAAACAACAGCGCATGGCCCGTGATCAGCAGCAGGACCAACGGTCGTGGGAATGGTGACCGGAAGATCAACAGCGCGACCGTGATGAGCCCGACCACGAAGGCGACAGCGGGCAGCACCTCGACCCGATCGAATACGGCATGTGCGCCGCGCAGCAGAAGATACCAAAGGGCAGGGTGGCCCTCGCCATGCAACCCTCTCAGCATGGCGACCGGATCGTCGCCGTTCAGGGCAATGGTGAGCGCGCGGACCTCGTCGCGCCACATCACGTGACGGCCGATCTGGAAGCCGACCAGTGCGATCCATCCCGCGAGGAGCAGGACGTCCGGCCAGGATCGGCGGTCCCGCTTGGGCGCGAACAACCACTGGTCCAGGATGGGCAGAGAACGGGTCAATGAATCCTGCTGCTGCTGCTCGGATGGGGACGGCCAAACCGTGGCGTCATCGGCCGGCCTGGTGGTTTGTGTTAACAGTAAAATCCACATAGAATGTTGTAACATTATGGGCAAACCAGACTAACATTTATGACGCCGACGCCGGCCCAGAGAACGGTCAGGGACATCGGTCCTGCGCACCCCGAGGTGGAGTTCGCGCTGGTGCTGGCGCGAACCATCGATTCCGTGAGCGCCGACCCGCAGCAGCTGCGCAGCGCGGTCTACGAGCTCGCGCGGCAGAAGCTGCAGCAGCTCGCGCACGAGGATCCGGCGGAAAAGCAGCGTCTGATGCAGGCGCTGGAAGTGGCGATTGAAGGCGTCGAAGCGCACACCAAGAGCAATGTGATCGAGAAATTCGAGGTGCCGCCGGCGCGGGCGCTGCCCGCATTCCTCGAGGCGGCGGGCGCTGCGCGGCGGATCGAGGCACCGCCCCGGATCGATGCCGAGGCGGCCTTTGTCACGACCCTCGAGCGCGTCGAGCCCGCCGCGGTGTCGCGCGGTCCGCGATGGTCGTCGTCGGCGCCGCTGCGTTACGTTGTCATGCTGGCGTTCTTCGGGCTGATCTCGGCCGTTGTCCTGCTGCAGCAACGTGGCGTGTCATTGGCCGCGGCCCGCGCGATGATTGCCGGCACGCTGGCATCGGCGCCGCCCGAAGCCCAAAGGCCGGCGGTGGTCGCGGCCGTCCCGGCGCCGGCCGCTGCGGCCGAGCCGCCGGCGCCGAGACGGCCATTGCCGACCGCCTACGGCGTCTACGCCGAGAGCGACGGCAAGCTCTACGAGTTGCAGCTGATCCAGGGGCGTGCGCCGGATCCGCGGGTGGCGATCTCGGCGGCGATCACCAGGCCGAGCGAGACCACGCTGCCGGACGGACATCTCCGCTTCATCGTGTTCCGGCGCGAGGGAGCCGGCGGCGCCTCCGATCCGATCGATGTACGTCTGATCGCGCATGTGAGCCAGCAGACCACGTTCGACGCGACCGGCAAGCCGGTGGTCTCGCCGGGCGACGACAGCTGGGTGATCCGCAACATCTCGATCCCGTTCCGCGCGGCGCCGCTCAAGGACGATCCGCAGATGTTCGAGGTCCTGCCGCGCGACGACGCGCCGCTGCCGCCGGGACGCTACGCGTTGATCCTGAAGGCGCAGGCCTACGATTTCACGGTCGAGGGCGCGGTCACCGACAGGCGGCACTGCCTGCAGCGGCTGGCGGCCGCAAATGGCGTGTTCTACTCGGAATGCGAGAAACCGTGAGCGGGGTGTCCGTCCGGTTCAGCGTCGTGCTGGCGCTCCTGCTGGCATCGCGTGCCGCCGTCGCCGCACCCGCCGCCGAGACCGCAAAGCGCTGCCTGCGCGCGGCCTACATGGTCTACCCCTACAAGCGACCCGGAGCCGTGCCGATGAATGGCGATCGGCTGCATTTCTTTCAGCAATGCATGGTGCGAGACGACACGAAGTCGGCGGAAGCGCCGAAGCGCGATTGAGCGCAGTGCGCCGAATGCTCAGTTCGCGGACTGTTCCACGTCCGACCTCAGCCGGCCGAGCTGGTTGCGCAGCACGAGCAGCATGAAGCGACCGACGCCGATGCCGACGAGACCTCCCGCCACCTTGACGATCGCGTCGATCAGGCGGCCGTGACGGTCCGGTGTCAGGAATTGCATCGCTTCGAGCGTGAACGCGCTGAAGATGACAAGGAGCACGATCAGCGCGGTGCGCCGCGGGTAGCCCAGCACGAAGGCCAGCGCCATCACGGCGAACGCAGCGAAATGCTCGATCTGCGGATGGAATAGCGAGGGACGGTCCTGGATCGGGGACAGTGTCACGAAGGCGATGAACGCAAGCGCAAGCCAGCCTGCAATCACGCCGAACCTCCGTATCTTTGAAACAAGCAACGCGTTCTTCCCGGTCCATATGCGCTGGGCGCACCGCGGTTGAATTAGCGCATCGCCGATGTCAGCGACATGAAAATGGTCGTCGAAGGTTAACTTGCCGATCGACTGCAAATGACCCGACATGTTGTCCGCGCGCCGGTCCGCCGGAAGGTTGCCAGCAACAATCGCTTTCAAGTTTAGGGTATTATAATACCTTAGACTGAAACCCAATCTCACTTCGCGCGCTCTCATGGAGGGAACCAGGGGTGCTTGCGCGGGTTCCCGGGATGGTGCACCTGACGAAAAAATAGCGGCGCCTTGCGGGTCCATTCATAAGCCGTTCACGGCCGGAAGCCTCATTTGGTGCCGGAATGTCGTAATGCTCACTCTCGGAGGCCAAAGTGCGTCTGCTCGTCGTTGAGGATGATCCGGATCTGAACCGCCAGCTCACCACCGCGCTGACGGACGCCGGCTATGTGGTCGATCGCGCGTTCGACGGCGAGGAGGGGCATTTCCTTGGTGATAGCGAGCCGTACGACGCGGTGGTGCTGGACATCGGCCTGCCGAAAATGGACGGTATCTCGGTGCTCGAGGCCTGGCGGCGGAACAAGCGGGTGATGCCGGTGCTGATCCTCACCGCACGTGATCGCTGGAGCGACAAGGTTCAGGGCTTCGACGCCGGCGCCGACGACTATGTCGCCAAGCCCTTCCACCTCGAGGAGGTGCTGGCGCGGATCCGCGCGCTGCTGCGCCGCGCGACCGGGCATGCCCAGGTCGAACTGAACTGCGGGCCGGTGGCGCTGAATACCCGCACCAAGCGGGTCACCGTCAACGGCAATCCGATCAAGCTGACCTCGCACGAATACAATCTGCTCGACTATCTGATGCACCACACCGGGCGGGTGGTCTCGCGCACCGAGCTGGTCGAGCATCTCTACGACCAGGACTTCGACCGCGACTCCAACACGATCGAGGTGTTCGTCGGGCGCATTCGCAAGAAGCTGGAAGTCGATATCATCCAGACCGTTCGTGGCCTCGGCTACATGCTGTCGCCGCCGACCTAAACCATTTTCGAGCGAGATGGATGCCGGTTCGTTCGCGTGAAGAAAGCGCGGACCAAACAACGGGATAAGAGCATGTCCTATTCAATCGGATCATGCTCTTAAGGTGCTTGATCGCGATGCGGGCATTGGCATGATCCGCGCCAGGAGGACTGGATTCGCCATGTCTGAACTCGCCTTGTCGCGGCCCGCTGACCTGATGTTCGAGCTCGTGCCCTGATGGGCGGCAGCTCACTCGCGACACGCCTGTTCGTCTCGGCGACCGCCTGGGTGGTGGTGATCCTGGCGATCACGGGCGTCATCCTGTCGTCGGTCTATCGCGACGCCACCGAGCGCGCCTTCGACCGCCGGCTCAATCTCTATCTGCGCACCCTGATCGCCGAGGTGGCGACGCCGGACGAGCCGGCGGACCGCCAGTTTCAGTCGCTCGGCGAGCCGCTGTTCGACCTGCCATTGTCGGGCTGGTACTGGCAGATCACCCGGACCGATACCGAGAAGGGCGAGACCCGCGCCTCGCGCTCGCTGTGGGACAAGAAGCTACCCAAGCTCGAGGAGCACGGCGCCGAGCTGACCGCTGCCGGGGTCCGGCTCGGCTATGTCGACGGGCCCGAAGGCCAGAGCCTGCGCGTGGTGGAGCGGCCGGTCGATCTCGGCGCCGACGGCAAGTTCCTGGTCAGCGTCGCCGGCGATGCCACCGAGATATTCGATGAGACGCGCAGCTTCGACTATTATCTCGGCGGCACCTTCGCCGCGCTCGGCATCGTGCTGCTGCTGACCACGATCTTCCAGGTGCGCTACGGCCTTGCGCCGCTCAAGCGCATTTCGGATGCGATCGCCGATATCCGCTCCGGCCGCGCCGAGCGGCTGGAGGGCCGGTTTCCGGTCGAGATCGCACCGCTGGCGCGCGAGACCAATGCGCTGATCGATGCCAACCGGGAGATCGTCGAGCGCTCGCGCACCCATGTCGGCAATCTCGCCCATGCGATCAAGACGCCGCTTTCGGTGATCGTGAACGAGGCGGCCGCCCATACCGCCGATCCTTTCGCCAGCAAGGTGCTGGAGCAGGCGGATCTGATGAGGGACCAGGTCGCGCACCATCTGGAGCGGGCGCGGATCGCCGCCCGTGCCACCATCGTCAGCACCATCACCGACGTCGCACCTGTGATCGAGGCGCTGCGCCGGACCATGGAGAAGATCCATCGCGATCGCGACCTCTCGATCGAGGCGAAGGCCGATCCGGCGGCACGGTTTCGCGGCGAGCGGCAGGATCTGGAGGAGATGGTCGGCAATCTCGTCGACAACGCCTGCAAATGGGCGGCTTCGCAGGTGTTCGTCGAGGTGACCGTGGTCCCGCCCGAGGCCTCGGGCGCCGGGCCGAGGCTGCGCATTGTGGTCGACGACGACGGGCGCGGCCTGTCGGAAGCCGAGCGTGCCCAGGTGTCGCGGCGCGGCCAGCGGCTCGACGAGTCAAAACCAGGCTCCGGTCTCGGCCTGTCGATCGTGACCGATCTCGCCGGCCTCTACGGCGGCAATCTCACCCTGAACAACGCGCCGATCGGCGGCCTGCGCGCCGAGCTCGTGTTGCCGGCGGTGTAGGATGTGATGACTTTACCCCGAATCGAGCAGCGGACTCCGTTCACCTCGCCCCGCGTGCGGTAGGGCAATCGCATATGGCCGTTTGAGGCGATCGGAGTTCCCACAAACTCGTCATGCCCGGGCTTGTCCCGGGCATCCACGTCTTCGTTTCCACGCGAAGAAAAGACGTGGATGGCCGGGACAAGCCCGGCCATGACGGCGCGGAAGAATCGGTTCATTCCATATGCGATTGCCCTGCCGCGTGCGGGGAGAGGTCGGAACGCATCGTTAGATGCGTTCCGGGTGAGGGGGAGTCTCCGCAAACGCGGCTATTGCCGGATACGCGGAGGCGGCCCCTCACCCCAACCCTCTCCCCGTAAGAACGGGGCGAGGGAGCGCAGCGCCGCCGCGGTCGCCATCCGACCTAAACCCATCTCGCTCCAGTCTGCCTTGGGAGGCTCGACGCCGCTATTATTCCTAAACGGCTTCTTAACGGGCCAGCCGCTATCATGGCGGGCGGACGGGCTGCGGCGCTTGCCGGGCACCAAGCTTTCACGACCGGGCATGAGCCAGAAATCGACCGAGCGGCTGAGGGATTATCTCGCACAGCTTCCGCCGCAATCGCAGGCGCTGCTGATGCGGGAGCTGGAGCGCGCCGTCGAACGCGGCGATGACGTCGCCGTCGCCAATCTGGTCCTCGAGCAGCTGCGCAAGATCGTGCGCGGGGCCGAGGAGGACGAGCAGATCCAGCCGCGCAGCGACGACCCGGCCCGGCTCCTGTTCCGGCCGCTCGAGCCGTTCCTCGTCGAGACCAATTTCCCGACCCGAGCGGGCCAGATCCGGCGCGCCTCGCTGCTGCCGATCTGGCAATGGCTGGCACGCGAGGGCGCGCCCGAGGCGGCCCGCGCGTTCGAGGCCGCGCTCGCCGCGGCGACGGAGAGCGGTCCGATGGAGACTGCCGCGCGCAAGTTCCAGCTTGCGGCCGCGGACGCCATCCTCAAGATCGCGGCGCCGAGTCAAGACGACCGCCAGCGCGTGCTGTCGCGCGTCGGCCCGCCAAACGTTGTCGAGGACCTGCTGCCGATCGGCCTCGTGCTGCAGGCCCGCGAAGCGCTGGAAACCCTGGGAAGCCGGCTGCCGAGCCAGATCCGGGTATTTGCCGACTCCCAGATCGCGTCCGCGACGGAGGCGCTCAAGCTGCCGTCGCTGCAGACGCCGCAGCTTTTGCCCTTCGCGCTGTCACTGATTGCGCAGCGGCTCGCCGCGCCATGGCAGATCGTCCGTCTTGCCATCAAGATGGCGGCCTCGGACGATGAGCTCCGCGTCGCGGCAACGCCGTATGGCATCGTGGTCACCATCGCGCTGCATGATTTGTCGTTCGTCGCGGCCTGCCTGCGCACCGACATCAGGCGCGGGCATTTCGATTATGTCGGCGAGCAGCTCAAGACCCTGCATGACGGCGTCCGCGGCCTGCGCACCGAGCTTGATCTGCGCAACGATTCCACCTGGGGCCGCCAGCTCACCTCGGTCCGCGCCGATACTTCGAACGCGCTGCAATCGGAGATCGACAGCGTACCCGGCCGGGTCCGCCGCATCCTGCGCCAGCGCGCCGACAAGGACATTACGGCCGGCGCCAAGATCGATGCGACCGAGGTCGAGGACGCCGCCGCGCTGATCGATTTCGTCGCGGTGTGCCGCACCTATGCCAGCGAGCTCGCCATCAACGAGGTGACGCTGCGGACCTTCTCGGACCTGCAACATTATGTCGAGCAGTCGACCGAAGGGCTGGTGCAGTCGCTGCGCGGCGGCGACGCCCGGGTCCGGGCCTTCCGCCAGCAGCAGGTCAAGGCCGCGATCCGCTTCTGCGAGGTGCTGTTCGGCCACGACTATGCCTCGCTGATGAACCGTGCGGCCGAAAACGCCGTCACCGGCGAGCGGAAGTCGTCGCGGGCGGGGTAGCGATAGCCTACGGTTCGAACCCTGTTCGAGCGCTCCAAAATCCCACTTACCAGGGCGTGTACCTGTAAATCCGTCCGCTGTACCAACGTCCGCATTGCCAACGGTAAGCTGACAAAACAGGCGCGCTTGGTCATGTCGGCTAAGGGGCCAGAAGCAGCCATAACGGCTTGCGTAGCAGACCGCGATGGTTTCCGCGCATTGCACTAGCGAGGTTTGACGCGTGTTTCTGAGAGGTGCTTGTCCCAATGTGGGTGGATTTGGCCGTCCACTGTTGGCAGGTATTGGACCCATTCGGCTCGTATGCCTCGCGGGTCGATATCTCTGTTCGACACGACGTAGTCAATCTCGCCTCGCGTCGTGCCAATATCCATCAGCTCGCGGTCCGTCAGGCGGCATAATTCCGTTTGCAGCCTCCGGCGTTTGCGCCACTCCTGAAATGCCTTCCAATATGCTTCGAGCGGACTATAGACCGGCCGGTCGGCAGTTGCTCTGTGCTGCAACTTGGTGATCTCTTGGACTGTGCTCATTGCCGTGTGTCCTGTCTACTTTTCGGAGGACGAACATGCTGTACGACGAGCCACCGCGCCTGACATCCGGCTTACATTTTCCTTACCAGCGGCTTATTCTTTGCGTTCGAGGGCGTTAAAGCCTGAAAATCGAACGCCCTTTAAGGGATCGCCAGATGCGCTATTTCTTCGAGGAGTACGCATTCGATACTGACCGTCGCGAGCTACATCGCGGGACCATCCCTGTTCCCATCACGCCGCAGGTCTTCGATCTACTAGACCATTTGATCCGGCACAGGGAGCGCGTCGTCAGCAAGGACGATCTCATCAGCGCAGTTTGGAACGGACGCATAGTCTCAGATGCCGCGTTGACGACCCGCTTGAATGCCGCTCGCGCCGCAATCGGTGACGATGGTGACAAGCAGCGCCTAATCAAAACGTTGCCGCGCAAAGGCTTTCGCTTCGTTGGCGTAGTGCACGAAGGGCAGACGCCCGAAACTGCGGCGGCTAGTTCGGCGGCGCAGAACGACGGCACGGCACAAATGTCGCTTTCATCGCCTCACCTCTCCATCGTTGTGTTGCCCTTCGCCAACCTCAACGGCGACCCAGAGCACGACTATTTCGTCGATGGTGTAACGGAAAGCCTCACTACGGACTTGTCGCGGATCAGCGGCTCATTGGTGATCGGGCGACACACCGCATTCACCTACAAGGGCAAAGCAGTTGACCTCAAGCAAATCGGTCGCGAGTTGAACATCCGGTATGTGCTAGAAGGCTCCGTGCAGCGTCACGAAAGCCGACTTCGCGTCAACGTGCAGCTGGTAGACGCTGAAACCAGCGCGCACTTATGGGCGGACCGCTTTGACAAACCCGTCGCCGATCTGTTCGATATGCAGGACGAGATCATATCTAGGCTAGCTAACTCCTTAGACGCGCAGCTCGTCGCAGCCGAGGCCGTGAGAGCACAACGTTCGGCGCATCCCAATTCAATGGAGTTGTACTTCCAGGGCAGAGCTAAGCTCAATATGGGGTTGACTTGCGAATATATCTTGCAGGCGCGCCAGTTTTTCGAGCGTGCCCTGACGCTTGATCCCGGCAATATCGAAGCGTGTCTGGGCTTAGCGCATGTTGATGGCATTGTTGGTGCCGGCTACATGACCGACAATCGGATAAAGTACCTTACCGTAGCAGAAGTGGCCGTTATGCATGTCCTGACCCTCGCGCCGAACCACGCCTTGGCTCACTTACATTTGGGAACAGCGAAAATTTTCACGAACCGCGTGTCCGAGGGCATTGACGAACTACAACACGCTTTGGCGTTGGACCGAAATCTGGCCCATGCGCACGGGTTAATCGGTCAAGCCAAGATTTTCCTCGGTCGCGGCGGGGACACTGAGGCGCATGTCTTAGAGGCACTCCGCCTGTCTCCCCGCGACATTCATGCCTTCATGTGGATGCAGTATGTCGGTTTCGCTAAGTTGCAACTTAGTGCCGATAGGGAAGCCGTCTGTTGGCTCCGCAGGAGCATCGACGCCAACCGAAATTATCCGTTTGCGCATCTTGGGCTCGCCGCTGCCCTAGCACTGCTTGGAGCACTCGATGACGCGCGGGCCGCGGCGCAAGCAGGGCTCGCGCTTCAACCTAATTTCAGCATCCGCCGCTTCCGCGCCAGCCCGTCGAGCGATAATCCAGCTTATCTCGCCAAACGTGAGCGCATTTATGAAGGCATGCGATTGGCAGGAGTACCGGAGGGGTAATGTCGCAGATGGGTCACAAGCAGCGGTCGAGGACCGCGCTCAGCCGTGTCCGGTCCACCTCAGCGCGCCGACATTGCAGCGTCAGGTGTAGTCTTCAGATCCGGGCCGAGGTTGGTAGGCGATCCAGGTAAGGAGGAAGTCGGCGGCGACGCGAGCGCGGCCTCGATGTTTGGGGTTTGCTCACCTCGTGTTAGACTTTGGCTACCCGATCAGGGAGAACAGCCATGACCGCCGAGTTCGATGAAGACCGCTTCAATATGGCTGTCCGTAAATTTCTGAAGCATGTCGGAGTTACATCGCAGCGTGAAATCGAGAACCTGGTGCGTAGCGGGGCGGTGAAAGGTGGCGAGCTCAAACTGCGAATGACCCTGTCCGCTGAGGGGACGCCGCTGAAACATGTTGTCGAGGAAACAGTCGCACTCTGACCGCGAGAGAAGTCTTACCTACAAACGACGCAGGAAATAGTGCAGGAGAGTTGTTTCCATGATCGAGGGGATCAGCGCGGTCACGCTTGGCACCCACGAAATGCCACGGGCTGTCCGATTTTACCGCGCCTTGGGATTTGAGGTCCTGCATGGCGGCGAACAGTCGTCATTCACCAGCTTTCGGGCTGGTGCGAGTTATCTCAACCTCATCGCCCAGCCTGCCGATCGGTGCTGGTCCTGGTGGGGACGCATCATCTTTTATGTTGGCGATGTTGACAAACTCTACGACCGTTCGCTTGCAGCCGGATACCAGCCGGCTACTGTCCCCCGCGACGCCGAATGGGGTGAGCGCTACTTCCACCTGATTGATCCCGATGGCCACGAACTCAGTTTCGCCCGGCCTCTGCTCCCAGTTTCCGTCGAATAGCAGCTCGAAGCGACCTACCATCCCGCGCGGCAGCCGGCCTGGGTGCTCAAATGCCACGCTGCATAACAATGATCCTCGGTGACGGCGTGACGCTTTCATCCGCCGCCCGTCGCCGCGTCGCGCTAATGCGAACATCCCTGGATGTCGCAGAAGGGTCGCAGGACGATATTGCCGGGGTCGGGTCGCGTGTCCACTTTGCCCCCGAAAGCGGACGGCAAATTGACGACCGCGCCGGGGTCGGGGGACAGCATTGCACAATTTCGGAATAATGGAAGTGTGCCGCTGATTTGCCCGACATGTCAAGTCGTCAATCGAGCGCCGGCGGAAGCCTGCACCTTTGCATGGGGTTGTTTTCGACATTTTGGTCGTGTGCACCTTCGCCCGGAGACGCCGGCGCAATACCGCCGGAACGGCACCGGAAACCGGCTGATTTCGACCTTCGGTCGATCCAGCAATTGTCAATTGCCGGGCTCGCCGCCGGTAGTGTAAAGCGATTCTAAGGCGGCTTGCCGGAAGCCGCCGTTCCATCCGGGAACCGCTTGATGACGCTGTGGTTTGTGTTCGCGCTGATGACGGTCGCGGCGATCTTTGCCGTGCTGTGGCCGCTCAGCCGCCGCGGGCGCGCGGATACCGGCGGCAGCGAGGTCGTGGTCTATCGCGACCAGCTCGCCGAAATCGACCGCGACATGGCCGCCGGGATCATCGGCGCCGCGGAGGCCGATGCCGCGCGGATCGAGATCAGCCGCCGGCTGCTGGCCGCCGCCGATCAGGGCGGACGTGAGACCCCGGTGCAGGGCAGCCTCAATCTGCGGCGTACTGCCGCGATCGTCGGCCTGGTCGGATTGCCGGTGATTGCCTCGAGCTTCTATCTCGCGCTCGGCTCGCCGCGCCTCGGTGACTTTCCGCTCGCCGAGCGCGGCCGGGTGGCCGACGCCAACCAGCCACTCGCCAATCTGGTCGCGCAGGTCGAGGCGCATCTCGAAAAGAACCCGACCGACGGCCGCGGCTGGACGGTGCTGGCGCCGGTGCTGTCGCGCCTCGGCCGCTACGATGACGCCGTCCGCGCCTATCGCAACGCCATCACCTATGCCGGCGACAGCGCCGATCGCCGCGCCGATCTCGGCGAGGCGCTGATGGGGACTGCCGGCGGCGTCGTCACCGCGGACGCCAAGGCGGAGTTCGAGCGTGCGGTCGCGCTGAATGGCGACGATGCCAAGGCGAACTATTTCCTCGGCCTCGCCGCCGAGCAGGACGGCCGCAAGGCCGATGCCGCGGCGCTCTGGCAGAAGATGCTGGCGAAGGCGCCGGCGGACGCGCCGTGGCGGCCGCTGGTGCAGGCCGCCTTGGTACGCGTCGGCGGCAGCGTGCCCGGCGGCGCTAGCTCGCCCGGCGGCGTCAGCGCACCCGGTGGCGTGAGCGCACCGGCGCTGCCGGACAGTGCGGTGGCCGCGGCTAGGGACATGAGCGAGGCCGATCGCGGCAGCATGATCAAAGGCATGGTCGATCGGCTGGCGACGCGGCTGAAGACCAATGGCGACGACGTCGAGGGCTGGCTGCGGCTGGTCCGCGCCTATCTCGTGATGGGCGAGCGTGACAAGGCGATGAGCGCGCTCGCGGATGCCCGTCAGGCGGTCGCCAACGATGCGGACCGGTTGCGTCAGCTCAATGAGGGGCTGAAGAATCTCGGGCTGGATGGATAACGCATGACGCCGAAAAGTGCGCAGCGGTTTTCGGAGGATGTCATGCGCAAGGATGGAACATGACCAGGAAGCAACGGCGTTTGACACTGATCGGCTGCGCGCTCGTCGTGCTCGCGATCGCCGCGGGCCTGGTGCTGAACGCGCTGCGCGATTCCATCGTGTTCTTCTCGACGCCGTCGATGGTCGCCGAAAAGCATCTCGGTCCGGGCAAACGTTTCCGCCTCGGCGGCCTGGTGGAGCAGGGCTCGCTCAAGCGCGGCGACAATCTCGCCGTGACCTTCACCGTTGGTGACGGCGGCGCGACGCTGCCGGTCGCCTACAAGGGCATCCTGCCGGATCTGTTCCGCGAGGGGCAGGGCGTCGTCGCCGAAGGCGCGCTCGACGCTGACGGCGTGTTCCGCGCCGACACCGTGCTCGCCAAGCATGACGAGACCTACATGCCGAAGGACGTCGCCGACGCCCTGAAGAAGCAGGGGCACTGGAAGGACGATTACGGTGCCAAATCAAGCAATACGCCGAGCGCCTCCGCGGCGCCGACCCAGGGAGCCGTGCGGTGATTGCCGAAAGTGGACATTACGCCCTGGTGCTCGCGCTCGGGCTGGCGTTGATCCAGTCCATCGTGCCGATCGTCGGCGCGCGCTGGCGCGATGCGGCGCTGATGAACGTCGCGCGCTCGACCGCGCTCGCCCAATTGCTGTTCGTCGCGGCGTCGTTCGCGGCGCTGGTGACGTTGCACGTCACCTCGGATTTCTCGGTCGCCAATGTCTACGAGAATTCGCACTCGCTGAAGCCGCTGCTCTACAAGATCACCGGCGTCTGGGGAAACCATGAAGGATCGATGCTGCTGTGGGTGTCGATCCTGGCGCTGTTCGGCGGCCTCGTCGCGGCCTTCGGCAACAATCTGCCGCTGTCGCTGCGTGCGCATGTGCTGGCGGTGCAGGCCTGGGTCGCCAGCGCGTTCTATCTTTTCATCCTGATCACCTCGAACCCGTTCCTGCGCATCGCCAATCCGCCGCTGGACGGACGTGACCTCAATCCGGTGCTGCAGGATATCGGCCTCGCGGTGCATCCGCCGATGCTCTATCTCGGCTATGTCGGCTTCTCGATCTCGTTCTCGTTCGCGGTGGCGGCGCTGCTCGAGGGGCGGATCGACGCCGCCTGGGCGCGCTGGGTGCGGCCGTGGACGCTGATGGCGTGGATCTTCCTGACGCTCGGCATCGCGATGGGCTCCTACTGGGCCTATTACGAGCTCGGCTGGGGTGGCTGGTGGTTCTGGGATCCGGTCGAGAACGCCTCGCTGATGCCGTGGCTTGCCGGCACCGCGCTGCTGCATTCGGCGCTGGTGATGGAGAAGCGCAACGCGCTGAAGGTCTGGACCGTCCTGCTGTCGATCCTGACCTTCTCGCTATCGCTGCTCGGCACCTTCCTGGTGCGCTCCGGCGTGCTGACGTCGGTCCACGCCTTCGCGACCGATCCGACACGCGGCGTCTTCATCCTGCTGATCCTGTTTGTCTTCATCGGCGGCAGCCTGTCGCTGTATGCCTGGCGCGCGCCGGCGCTGAAGCAGGGCGGGCTGTTCGCGCCGATCTCGCGCGAGGGCGCGCTGGTGCTCAACAATCTGCTGCTCACCACCGCCTGCGCGACCGTGTTCATCGGCACGCTGTATCCGCTGGCGCTCGAGGTCCTCACCGGCGAAAAGATTTCGGTCGGCGCGCCGTTCTTCAATTTCACCTTCGCGCCGCTGTTCGTGCCGCTGTTGCTCGCGGTGCCGTTCGGGCCGCTGCTGGCCTGGAAGCGCGGCGATCTGCTCGGCGCGGCGCAGCGGCTGATGGTGGCCGGCATTGTCGCGCTGGTTGCGATGGCGCTGGTGTTTGCATGGACCTATGGCGGTGCGACCTTGGCGCCGCTCGCGATTGCGCTTGCGGTGTTCGTGATCATGGGCGCGCTGTGCGATCTCGCCGAGCGCATCGCGCTGTTCCGGATTCCGTTGTCGCTCTCGCTGCGCCGGGCGCGCGGCTTGCCGCGTGCGACCTGGGGGACCGCCTTCGCGCATGCCGGTCTCGGCGTCGCCCTGATCGGGATCGTCTGCGAGACCACCTGGAACAGCGAATATATCGGCGCGATGAAGCCGGACGACGTCGCCCGCGTCGCCGGCTACCAGCTGCGGCTCGACGGCCTGAACCCGCGGCAGGGTCCGAACTTCCGCGAGATGGTCGCGCAATTCACCGTGACGCGTGACGGCGAGAAGGTCAGCGTGATGACGCCGTCGAAGCGCAACTTCACGACGCGGGGCGCCTCGACGACCGAGGCCGCGCTGATGACGCGCGGCGCCAGCCAGCTTTACATCTCGCTCGGCGATACCTCGGCCGACGGCGCGATCGCGGTACGCATCTATCACAAGCCGCTGGTGCTGATGATCTGGTGGGGCCCGGTGCTGATGGCGTTCGGTGGTCTGCTGTCGCTGTCCGACCGCCGCTTGCGGGTCGGCGCGCCGAAGCCGGCGAAAGCGGCGCGTGCATTGCAGGCGGCCGAATGATGCGGTCGCGCACGCTTGCAGCCGCCGTGCTTGCCGCGGTCCTGATGCTCGGTGCGACGCCTGCCCGGGCGGTGCTGCCCGACGAGATCATGGCGGATCCGGCCAAGGAGGCGAGGGCGCGCGAGCTCTCCAAGGAGCTGCGCTGCATGGTCTGCCAGAACCAGTCGATCGACGATTCGGAGGCACCGCTGGCGCGCGATCTCCGTCTCTTGGTGCGTGAACGCATCTCGGCCGGCGACAGCGACGCCCAGGTGATCGATTTCCTGGTGGCCCGCTACGGCGAATTCGTGCTGCTGAAGCCCCGCCTCAACGAGCACACGCTGCTGCTGTGGCTGACCCCGCCGCTGGCGCTGCTGCTGGGCGGCTTGGCGCTCTGGCGGCTCGGCCGGCGCAAGGCAAATCCGGCCGCCGGCGGGGGCGATTCCGCCCCTGGACTGACGTCCGACGAGCAGGCGCGGCTGGAACGCCTGCTGGCGGCGGAATCCGCGCCGGACAAGCCACTTTAGTTCCCTTTTAAGTCCTTTATTTACCTGCGCTATTCTGCCGCAGCGGCGGCTGCCTCGATTACAAAAGTTTAATTCCGCATCCAGCGCGCCGTAAGGCTGATGACGCCATGTTCAGGCCCATCAGGTGCTCGCCCCCGGCACCAATGATTCTGGCCCTGGAGATTTCAAGACATGACCGACCGTCCCGACCTCTCGACCCTTCCGTCCTACAAGGCGCCGAAGCGCTCGCTGTTCTCTGCCCGCAAACTCGCGCTGATGGCGTCGGTCGTGGCCGGCCTCGGTGCCGCCACCTATGGCTTCAGCCCCTCGCACAACCCCGCCGACCTGTTCACGACGCCCGCGCATGCGCAGGTCAATAACGAGGTCAAGAAGGTTCAGCAGCCGGTCGGGTTTGCCGACATCGTCGAACGCGTGAAGCCGTCGGTGATCTCGGTCAAGGTCAACATTCGCGAGAAGGTCGCGAAGGATGACAGCAACAACAATGACGATTCGCCGTTCCAGCCGGGTTCGCCGATGGAGCGCTTCTTCCGCCGCTTCGGCGGTCCGGATGGCTTGCCCCCGGGCCTGCGCGGTGGACCGCGTGGTGGTGGCGTGGTGACGGGCCAGGGCTCCGGCTTCTTCATCTCGGCTGACGGCTTTGCCGTGACCAACAATCACGTCGTCGACGGCGCCGACAAGGTCGAAGTCACCACCGACGACGGCAAGACCTATTCCGCCAAGGTGATCGGCACCGATCCGCGCACCGACCTCGCGCTGATCAAGGTCGAGGGCGGCTCCAACTTCCAGTTTGCCAAGCTTTCCGAAACCAAGCCGCGCATCGGCGACTGGGTGCTGGCGGTCGGCAATCCGTTCGGCCTCGGCGGCACCGTGACCGCGGGCATCGTCTCGGCCTCCGGCCGCGACATCGGCAATGGCCCGTATGACGATTTCATCCAGATCGACGCGCCCGTGAACAAGGGCAATTCGGGTGGCCCGGCGTTCGACGTGTCCGGTGAGGTGATGGGCGTCAACACGGCGATCTACTCGCCGTCCGGCGGCAGCGTCGGCATCGCGTTCTCGATCCCGGCCCAGACCGTCAAGAGCGTCGTCGCCCAGCTGAAGGACAAGGGCGCGGTCAGCCGTGGCTGGATCGGCGTCCAGATCCAGCCGGTGACCTCCGACATCGCCGACAGCCTCGGCATGAAGAAGGCCGAAGGCGCGCTGGTTGCCGAACCGCAGGCCAACGGCCCCGCGGCCAAGGCCGGCATCGAGTCCGGTGACGTCATCACCGCCGTCAACGGCGAGCCGGTGAAGGATGCGCGCGAGCTCGCCCGCACCATCGGTGGCCTCGCGCCCGGCAACGCCGTGAAGCTGAACGTGCTGCACAAGGGTCAGGACAAGACCGTCAACCTCACGCTCGGCCAGCTGCCGAACAACCTGGAAGCCAAGGCGGACACCGACAAGAGCGACAAGGGCAACTCGTCCCGCGGCACCGACGTGCCGAAGCTCGGCCTCACCGTCGCGCCCGCCAACAGCGTGGCCGGCGCCGGCAAGGATGGCGTGGTCGTGACCGAAGTCGATCCCAAGAGTGCTGCCGCTGAGCGGGGCTTCAAGGAAGGCGACGTGATCCTCGAGGTCGCCGGCAAGTCCGTCGGCACCGCCGGTGAAGTGCGTGATGCGATCACCGCGGCGCGCAATGACAGCAAGAACAGCGTTCTCATGCGCGTGAAGAGCGGCGGTTCGTCGCGCTTTGTGGCAGTGCCGCTGGCGAAGGGATAACTATCTATGAGTTGGAAGGCGTCGTCGGCATCAGTCGCCCCCGCCGACGGCGCTTTCCGGGGGGCGGGCCCCTTGCTCGCTCCCTACGTTGCCTTTCGATGGAATATGCCCCCCTCTGTCGGAAGGTCTCAGGGCGGTGAGGTCCCCCAGCTTCACCGCCCACTTTTTTCAAGCAATCGAGAATATGCGCGGTCGTCTTGCATGTGCAGGCCGGCCGCGTCATGCTGACAGAGGGCCAATTCCCGTGACACCAATCGCTCCGCAAATGCGCATCCTGATCATCGAAGACGACCGTGAGTCAGCTGACTATCTGGTCAAGGCATTCCGCGAAGTCGGCTATATCGCCGATCTCGCCTCCGACGGCGAGGAAGGGCTGTCGATGGCCGAGACCGGCGACTACGACGTGCTGGTTGTGGATCGCATGCTGCCGAAGCGTGACGGCCTGTCGCTGATCGGCAGCCTGCGCGACAAGGGCAACCGGACACCGGTGCTGATCCTCTCGGCGCTCGGCCAGGTCGATGACCGCATCAAGGGCCTGCGCGCCGGCGGCGACGACTACCTGCCGAAACCCTATTCCTTCGCCGAGCTGCTCGCGCGCGTCGAGGTGCTGTCGCGGCGCAATGTCGGGCCGGCCGAGGAGACGACCTACCGGGTCGGCGACCTCGAGCTCGATCGGCTGTCCCATCGCGTCGCCCGCGGCAAGGACGAGCTGACCTTGCAGCCGCGCGAGTTCCGCCTGCTCGAATATCTCATGAAGCATGCCGGGCAGGTGGTGACGCGCACCATGCTGCTCGAGAATGTCTGGGATTATCATTTCGATCCGCAGACCAACGTCATCGACGTCCACATCTCGCGGCTGCGCTCCAAGATCGACAAGGGTTTTGAGCGGCCGCTGCTGCATACCATCCGCGGCGCGGGGTATATGATCCGTGACGGCATTCGGTAAACTGATCCGGACTACGGCGTTTCGGCTGACGCTGGTCTACCTGTTCCTGTTCGCGCTGTTCGCCGCCTCGCTGCTGGCTTACTTCGCCTGGAACACGCGGCGGCTGATCACCGAGCAGATCACGACGACGGTCAATGTCGAAATCAGCGAGATCACCGATATCTACAACCGCCGCGGCCTGCGCGGCCTGCTGGGCACCATGGGCAATCGTGCGCTGCGGCCGGGCGCCAACCTCTATCTGGTGACGGCGCCGAACGGGCAGATGCTTGCCGGCAATGTCGGCGCGCTGGCGCCGGGCGTGATGAGCACGCAGGGCTGGACGGAGACCGCCTATCGCCGGCTCGATGACCAGGACAAGACCGATCACCGCGCGCTGGTGCGGGTCACCCAGATGGACAACGGCTTCCGCCTGCTGGTCGGGCGCGACCTCGAGGAACGGCGGCGGCTGTTCGGCATTGTCGCCAAGGCCGCGCAATGGTCGATCCTCGTCGTCGTCGTGCTCGGCATCGGCGGCGGCATCTTCGTCGCCCGCCGCGTGCTGCACCGGATCGACGCCATGACCGGCACCACCAAGCGCATCATGGCGGGCGATCTGTCCGGCCGGCTGCCGGTCGGCCGCAGTGGCGACGAGCTCGATCGCCTGGCGGAAAACCTCAATGCCATGCTCGAGCGCATCGAGGCGCTGATGACGGGGCTGAAGGAGGTCTCCGACAACATCGCCCATGACCTCAAGACGCCGCTGACGCGGCTGCGCAACCGCGCCGAGGAGGCGCTGGCGCGGTCGGGCTGCGAGGCCGACTATCGCGCGGCGCTGGAGCGGACCATCGAGGAATCCGACGGGCTGATCCGCACCTTCAACGCCCTGTTGATGATTGCGCGTGCCGAGTCCGGCCAGGCACGCGGCAACATGGACGATTTCGACGGCGCCGATGTCGCCAACGGCATCCACGAGCTGTACGAGCCGCTGGCCGAGGACGACGGCATGACGCTGCAGGTGAAGACCGTGCCGGCGCCGATTCACGGCAACCGCGAATTGATCAGCCAGGCGGTCGCCAACCTGGTCGAGAATGCCATCAAATACGGCAAGCCCGACAACAGCGTGCAGCCGCTCAATGCGGATGCGCGGGAGATCCTGATCGAGGCGCGGCGCGAGGGCGACCAGGTCCTGCTCAGCGTCACCGATCATGGTCCGGGCATTCCCGAGGCCGACCGCAAGCACGCGGTCGAGCGCTTCGTTCGGCTCGAGGCGAGCCGGACCTTACCCGGTTCCGGTCTCGGCCTCAGTCTGGCCTCGGCGGTCGCCACGCTTCATGGCGGCGAGCTCAGGCTCGGCGATGCCCATCCGGGGCTGGTCGCCACCCTGGTGCTGCCCGCGCGGGCGGGCGGCAGTGACAGGCTTGCGGCTCAAACGCAGGATGTGCCACAGAAGGCGGCATGAATGCCGCCGCGCCGGGAAACGCGGATCGACATCGCCTGGCCGCGCGGTTCGCGGACGGACCGCGTGTCGCCGCGCCCACATCCGCCGATCAGCGCCTGACCGACTGGTTCGCCGAGCTCGAGCCGGCGCAATTGGCCGCGCTCAATGCGCTGCTTGAACATCCGTTCGCACGCGACATCCTGCGCGGCATCGCCGAGTTCTCGCCCTATTTGTTCGAGCTCGCGCGTGCCGACGCCGCGCGGCTGATCCGGATCCTGTCATGCGACCCGGAGTCGCATCTGGCCAACCTGATCGAGACGACGTCGCGCGAGGTGCTCGCCGCCGGCAGCGAGGCCGACGTGATGGTTCTGCTTCGCCGCATGAAGGCGGAGGCCGCGCTGATGATCGCGCTGTGCGACATCGGCGGCGTCTGGCCGGTGATGCGGGTGACGGCGGCGCTGACCGACATCGCGGTGAATTCGGTGCAATCGGCGCTGCGATATTTGTTCCGGCAGGAAGTGGCCCGCGGCCGGATGACCGCCGCCGACCCCGATCACCCCGAGGCAGGCTCGGGCCTGATCGTGCTTGCGATGGGCAAGATGGGGGCCGGCGAGCTGAACTATTCCAGCGACATCGACCTGATCGTGTTCTTCGATCGCGCGGCCACCTCGCTCGCCGAGGACATCGAGCCGCAGCCGTTCTTCGTGCGCGTCACCCAAGCGATGGCGCGGATGCTGCAACAGCGCTCGGGCGACGGCTATGTGTTCCGGGTCGATCTCAGGCTGCGTCCGGACCCGGCCTCGACCCAGGTCGCGATCTCGACCGACGCGGCGTTGCATTATTACGAACGGGAGGGACGCACCTGGGAGCGTGCTGCGATGATCAAGGCGCGGCCCTGTGCCGGCGATCCGAAGGCCGGCGAGGCGGTGATTGCCGAGCTCGCGCCCTTCATCTGGCGCAAGCATCTGGATTTTGCCGCGCTTGCCGATGTCCACGACATGAAGCGGCAGATGCAGACCTATCGCGGCCAGAGCGAGATCTCGGTCGAGGGCCATAACGTCAAGGTCGGCCGCGGCGGCATCCGCGAGATCGAGTTCTTCGCCCAGACCCAGCAGCTGATCGCCGGCGGCCGCCATCCGGAGTTGCGGGTGCGGCCGACGCTGGAGGCGCTCAACGTGCTCGCCAACAGCAACTGGATCACCTTTGAAGCGCGCGACGAATTGACGACGGCCTATGAATTCCTGCGCCGGGTCGAGCACCGGCTGCAGATGATCGCCGATGAGCAGATCCATTCGCTGCCCGAAGCGCCCGAGGATGTCGAGCGCTTTGCGCATTTCTTCGGCTACGAAAATCGCGAGGCCTTCGCCAGGGACCTGCTCGGCCAGCTCAAGATCGTGCAGAACCACTATGGCAAGCTGTTCGAGGGCGACGATCCGACCGGCACCGCGAAGCTGCCGGATATCGACTACGGCGCCGGGCCCGAGGACGCCCGCCTGATCGAACATCTCGCCAATCTCGGCTTCAAGAAGCCCATTGCAGTTGCCGGCACCGTGCAGCAATGGATCGAGGGCGACTATCGCGCGCTGCGTGTCGAGGCGACGCGCGCCGCGTTCCTGGAATTCATTCCCGGCCTGATCGACGGCCTCGCGCATGCCGAGGAGCCGGACGATGCGGTGGCGGCATTCGACCGTTTCCTCGGCGCGCTGCAGCGGGGCGGGCGGCTGATCTCGCTGCTCAGCCAGAACCGCGATTTCGTCGCGCTGGTGGCGCTGATCCTCGGCGCTGCACCGCGGCTCGGCGACATGCTGGCGCGGCAGCCGCAGATCATGGACGGCCTGGTCGATCCGCGCTTCTTCGGCGCGATGCCGGACAAGAAGGAACTGTCGGAGCGACTCGCCGCCACGCTGCAGGATGCGTCGTCCTATGAGGATTTCCTCGATCGTCTGAGATTGTTCGGCCAGGAGAGCCTGTTCCTGATCGGCACGCGGATCCTGTCCGGCACGGTGTCGGCGCAGCACGCCAGCACCGCCTTTGCCGATGTGGCCGAGGGCATCGTCCACACCGTGCACGGCCTCGTCACCGACCAGTTCGCCGCGCAATATGGCCGGATCAAGGGGCAGGAGACCGCGATCATCGCGATGGGGCGGCTCGGCAGCCGCGAGATGACGGCGTCCTCCGACCTCGATTTGATCCTGCTGTACGATTTCGACAGCGAGGCGCCGGACTCCGACGGCGAGCGCTCGCTGCATGGCGCGCAGTATTTTGCCCGCTTCACCCAGCGCCTGATCAGCGCCTTCACGACCCGGACCAATTACGGCGTGCTCTATGAGGTCGACATGCGGCTGCGCCCGTCGGGGCGCGCCGGCCCGGTCGCCTCGCGGATCGATTCATTCTCCGACTACCAGGAGCGCGAGGCCTGGACCTGGGAGCACATGGCGCTGACACGCGCCCGCGTGATCTCGTCGTCGCCTGAGTTCCGCGAGAAGATCGAGGCGATCATCCGCAGCGTGCTGACCCGGCCGCGCGATGCGGCGTCGACCGCGGCCGACGTCGCCGATATGCGGCGCGCGATCGCGCTGGAGAAGGGCGAGGACGATGTCTGGGACCTCAAGCTCGCCGCCGGCGGGCTCGTCGATATCGATTTCATCGCGCAATATCTCCAGCTCGCGCATGCCGCGGTGAAGCCGGAAATTCTCAGCGTCTCCACGCTGCAGGTGCTCGACAATGCCGCCAAGCTCGGCCTGCTCGGCCAGTCCGAGGCCGAGATCCTGCGCTCGGCGGCGCGGCTCTATCATGACCTGACGCAGATCCTGCGGCTCTGCGTCACCGGCAAGTTCAATCCGGAGACCGCGGGCGAAGACCTGCTGCGCGTGATGGCGCGGGCCGGGGACACGCCGGATTTCTCCGCACTGGAAGCCCGCCTGCGCGAGATCCAGAGCGAGGTGCGCCGCGTCTTCAACGCGATCGTGGGGTAGGGGAAGCTACGATCTCAATCCCGTCATCCTGAGGAGCGCGTAGCGCGTCTCGAAGGATGCACGGCCACCAACTGGGCCGTCGACCCTTCGAGACGCGCTACGCGCTCCTCAGGGTGACGGTGATAGAGCAGGGCGCGGGCTGCCTACGCCTGCTGCTTCAGCTTCTGCAAGGCATCGCGGACGTCGGGATCGAGGCCGGTGCCGCCGGCGTCGAGATGGGCGAAGATCTGCTTGCGCATCCGCGGGTCCCAGAACTTCCAGATGTGCTCGGAAATGCCCTGCACGGCACGCTCGCGCCCCTGGCTCTGGAAGAATTTTCCGATCTGGTTCGCCATATAGACCAGTTTGTCAGGCGACGACGACATAAGCGGGCTCCTTGCCGGCCATCGCGCCTGTGACGCGTTCCGGATGCGTAAAGATTTCAAATCCATCGGCGCGAGCGATCGCGGCCAGCGTGATGCCGGCGGCATCCGCCATCCGCACCGCTAGCGCGGTCGGCGCCGACACCGCGGCGATCAGCGGCGCGCCGATCGCGGCGGTCTTCTGCACCATTTCGACCGAAACGCGGCTGGTCAGCAGCACCATGCCTTCGCCGGCTGCGACCTTGTCGCGGGCCAGCGCGCCGGCGAGCTTGTCGAGCGCATTGTGGCGGCCGACATCCTCGCGCAGCGCCACGATGCCGCGCGCGCCCGTCCAGAACGCCGCGGCGTGCACGGCGCGGGTTTGGTGGTTGATCTCCTGCAGCGGCGCCACCGCCGCCATCGCCGCCATGATCTCGCGCGGCGAGAAGACGCGGCCCGCGCGCACCACCGCGGCCGGCCGAACCGCCTCGCTGATGGAATCGAGCCCGCACAGGCCGCAGCCGGTCGGGCCGGCGATGTTGCGCCGCCGCTCTGCGATCCGCTCGGCCCTGTCAGGCCTGAGCCACATCCGAAGCTCGATGCCGTCATCGAGCTCGACGATGTCGAGGGTCTCGATCTCGTCGGCCGCTTGCACGATGCCTTCGCTCAGGCTGAATCCAACGGCGAAATCGCCGAGGTCCTCGGGCGAGCCCATCATCACGGCGTAGGTACCGCCATTATAGGTCAGCGCGAGCGGCGTCTCCTCCGGGATCAGGCGCGCGCCGTCGCTGAAGACGCCGTTGCGCCAGACCTTCCGGTTCGCCTGATAGACGGGCTCGCGCATCGCTATTCCGCGGCTTCCACCACCGGCGCGGCGATGCGGCGGGAGTGGCGAGCCTGCTCGTCATAGGCCTTCTGCCAGTCGGACGGACCGTTCGACGGCGAGATCTGCACAGCGGTGACCTTGTACTCCGGACAGTTGGTGGCCCAGTCCGAGAAGTCGGTCGTGATGACGTTGGCCTGGGTGTCAGGGTGGTGGAACGTGGTGTAGACCACGCCCGGCGCCACGCGGTCGGTGATCTCGGCGCGCAGCGTGGTCTCGCCGGCGCGGCTCGCCAGCCGCACCCAGTCGCCGTCGCGCACGCCGCGCTGCTCGGCGTCATGCGGATGGATCTCCAGCCGGTCCTCGGCGTGCCACACCACGTTCTCGGTGCGGCGGGTCTGCGCGCCGACATTGTACTGGCTGAGGATGCGGCCGGTGGTGAGCAGCAGCGGGTAGCGCGGGCCGGTGCGTTCGTCGGTCGCGATATATTCGGTGAGGATGAACTTGCCCTTGCCGCGCACGAAGCCGCCGATATGCATCACCGGGGTGCCTTCCGGCGCCTTCTCGTTGCAGGGCCACTGCACCGAGCCAAGCTCGTCGAGCCTGGCATAGGAGACGCCCGCGAAGGTCGGCGTCAGCGCGGCGATCTCGTCCATGATCTCGGATGGATGGGCGTAGTTCATCTCAAAGCCCATCGCCTTGCCGAGCATGATCGTCACTTCCCAGTCGGCGTAGCCGTTGAGCGGCGTCATCACCTTGCGGACGCGCTGGATGCGGCGTTCGGCATTGGTGAAGGTGCCGTCCTTCTCGAGGAAGGTCGAACCGGGCAGGAAGACGTGGGCGTAGTTCGCGGTCTCGTTCAGGAAGAGATCGTGGACGATGACGCATTCCATCGCCGACAGCGCCGCCACCACATGCTTGGTGTTGGGGTCGGACTGCAGGATGTCCTCGCCCTGCACGTAGAGCCCCATGAAGCTGCCTTCGATGGCGGCGTCGAACATGTTCGGGATGCGCAGGCCCGGCTCGTTGTTGAGCTTGACGTTCCACATCGCCTCGAACTGCTCGCGCACCGCATCGCCGGCGATGTGGCGGTAGCCCGGCAGCTCGTGCGGGAACGAGCCCATGTCGCAGGAGCCCTGTACGTTGTTCTGGCCGCGCAGCGGATTCACGCCGACGCCGGGCCGGCCGATATTGCCGGTCGCCATCGCGAGGTTGGCGATCGCGATCACCGTGGTCGAGCCCTGGCTGTGCTCGGTGACGCCGAGCCCGTAATAGATCGCGCCGTTGCCGCCGGTGGCATAGATTCGGGCCGCCTCGCGCAGCGCCTTCGGATCGACGCCGGTCATGATCGCGGTGGCTTCCGGGCTGTGCTTGTCCTGGGCGACGAAGGTGGCCCAGTCCTCGAACTCGCTCCAGTCGCAGCGCTCGCGCACGAAGGCCTCGTCGACGAGCCCTTCGGTGACGATGACATGGGCGAGCGCGGTCAGCACGGCGACGTTGGTGCCGGGCATCAGCGGCAGATGCAGCGCCTTCACGTGCGGCGATTCCACCATCTCGGTGCGGCGCGGATCGATCACGATCAGCCTGGCGCCCTGGCGCAGCCGCTTCTTCAGCCGCGAGGCGAACACCGGATGGGCGGAAGCCGGATTGGCGCCGATGATCAGCACGACGTCAGTGTCCTCCACCGAATCGAAATCCTGCGTGCCGGCCGAAGTCCCGAAGGTTTGCGACAGGCCGTAGCCGGTCGGCGAGTGGCAGACGCGGGCGCAGGTGTCGACATTGTTGTTGCCGAATCCGGCGCGGATCAGCTTCTGCACCAGATAGGTTTCTTCATTGGTGCAGCGTGACGAGGTGATGCCGCCGACCGCGTCGCGGCCGTATTTCTGCTGGATGCCCTTGAACTTCGCGGCGGCGAAATTCAGCGCCTCGTCCCACGACACTTCCTGCCAGGGATCCTCGATCCGCTCGCGGATCATCGGCTTCAGGATGCGCTCCTTGTGGGTGGTGTAGCCCCAGGCGAAGCGGCCCTTGACGCAGGAATGGCCGCGATTGGCCTTGCCGTCCTTCCACGGCACCATCCGCACCACTTCCTCGCCGCGCATCTCGGCCTTGAAGGCGCAGCCGACGCCGCAATAGGCGCAGGTGGTGACGACCGAGTGTTCGGGCTGGCCAATCTCGATCACGGATTTCTCGGTCAGCGTCGCGGTCGGGCAGGCCTGCACGCAGGCGCCGCAGGACACGCATTCCGAGCCGAGGAAGCTTTCGTTCATGCCGGGCGAGACGCGGCTGTCGAAGCCGCGGCCGGAGATCGTCAGCGCGAAGGTGCCTTGTACTTCCTCGCAGGCGCGGACGCAGCGCGAGCAGACGATGCACTTCGAGGGATCGTAGGTGAAGTACGGATTCGAATCGTCCTTCGGCATCCAGTTGTCGTTTTCACAGCCGTGCGATTTGGCGAAGACGTGGTTCTCGCCTTCATAGCCGTAGCGCACGTCGCGCAGGCCGACGGCACCCGCCATGTCCTGCAATTCGCAGTCGCCGTTTGCCGCGCAGGTCAGGCAGTCCAGCGGGTGGTCGGAGATATAGAGCTCCATCACGCCCTTGCGCAGCTTCTTCAGCCGCTCGCTCTGGGTGTGCACGACGAGGCCGGGCATCACCGGCGTCGTGCAGGAGGCGGGCGTGCCGGCGCGGCCCTCGATCTCGACGAGGCAGAGCCGGCAAGAGCCGAAGGCGTCGACCATGTCGGTCGCGCAGAGCTTTGGAATCTGGGTGCCGGCTTCCATCGCCGCGCGCATGATCGAGGTGCCCTCGGGCACCGTGATCTGATTGCCGTCGATGGTCAGCGTGACCATCGTCTCGGATTTGGATTTGGGCGTGCCGAAATCGGTTTCCTGGATCAGCGACATCGTGATTTCCTTGCTATTCCGCGGCCTGCAGGTGGGCCGGTGCGGGACCTAGATCTCCGCCGAAATCTTCCCGGAAGTGTTTCAGTGCGCTCATCACGGGGTAGGGCGTGAAGCCGCCGAGTGCGCACAGCGAGCCGAATTTCATGGTGTTGCAGAGGTCTTCGACAACCGCGAGGTTTTCCGCCACGCGCTCGCCATTGATGATCTTGTTGATGGTCTCGACGCCGCGGGTCGAGCCGATCCGGCACGGCGTGCACTTGCCGCAGGATTCGACCGCGCAGAACTCCATCGCAAAGCGGGCCTGCTTCGCCATGTCGACGCTGTCGTCGAACACCACGATCCCGCCATGGCCGATCAGGCCGTCGCGCGCGGCGAACGCTTCATAGTCGAACGGCGTGTCGAACAGCGCGCGCGGGAAGTAGGCCCCGAGCGGGCCGCCGACTTGAACCGCGCGCACCTCGCGCCCGGTGAAGGTGCCGCCGCCGATCTCGTCGACGAGCTCGCCGAGCGTGACGCCGAACGCGGTCTCGAACAGCCCGCCGTATTTGATGTTGCCGGCGAGCTGGATCGGCATCGTGCCGCGCGAGCGGCCCATGCCGAAATCGGCGTAGGCCTTAGCGCCGTTGTCGAGGATGAAGGGGATCGCCGCGAACGACAGCACGTTGTTGATCACGCTCGGGCGGCCGAACAGGCCCTTATGCGCCGGCAGCGGCGGCTTGGCCCGTACGATGCCGCGGCGGCCCTCGAGGCTTTCCAGCAGCGAGGTTTCTTCGCCGCAGACATAAGCGCCGGCGCCGACCCGCACCTCGAGATCGAACTCATGGGCGGAGCCGCCGATGCGCTTGCCGAGCAAGCCGGCGCGGCGGGCGACCACGATCGCCGCGTTCATCGCTTCGACCGCGTGCGGATATTCCGAGCGGATGTAGACGTAGCCCTTGGTGGCGCCTACCGTGATACCTGCGATCGTCATGCCCTCGATCACGACGAAGGGGTCGCCTTCCATGATCATGCGGTCGGCGAAGGTGCCGCTGTCGCCTTCGTCGGCGTTGCAGACGATGTATTTGCGGTCGGCGCTGGCCTGCGCCACGGTCTTCCACTTGATGCCGGTGGGGAAGCCGGCGCCGCCGCGGCCGCGCAGACCGGACGTGGTGACGTCGGCGAGGATCTGGTCGGAGGTCAGCGTCAGCGCCCGCTCCAGGCCCTTGTAGCCGCCATGGGCGCGGTAGTCGTCGACCGAGCGCGGATCGATCACGCCGCAGCGGGCGAAGGTCAGCCGGGTCTGGCGCTTCAGCCAGGGAATCTCGTCCGTGACACCAAGCCGCAGCGTGTGCTGGCCGCTGCCGGCCATCGCGTCGAGCAGGGATGGAACGTCCGTCGGCATCACCGGGCCGAACGCGACGCGGCCCTGGGCGGTCGCCAGTTCAACCATCGGCTCCAGCCAGTACAGCCCGCGCGAACCGGTCCTGACGATCTCGATCGGCATGCCGCGCGCTGCTGCGGCCTGCTCGAAGGCGAGGGCGACGTCGTCGGCGCCGACGGCAACCGCGCCGGCGTCGCGGGGAATGAAGATTCGCATCGTCATCGCTGTGCCTCCGCGACCAGCGCGTCGATGCGCGCTTCATCGAGCCGGCCGACCACGCGGCCATCCAGCATCGCCGAGGGCGCGGTGGCGCACAGCCCGAGGCAGTAGATCGGCTCCAGCGTCACGCGGTCATCCGCCGTGGTATTGCCGAGGGCAACGCCGAGCCTGGCTTCCGCGCACGCCGCGAGCGCATCGCCGCCGGCGGCCTGGCAGGCCTCGGCGCGGCACAGCTTGAGGACGTGGCGGCCCGCAGGTTGCTTCCGGAAATCATGGTAGAAGGTGAACACGCCGTGCACCTCGGCGCGCGACAGGTTGAGCGCCTCCGCCACCATCGGGATCGCAGGCTCCGGCACGTAGCCGAAGGCCTCCTGCAGCGCGTGCAGGATCACCAGCGTGGCGCCTTCAAGCCCGGCATGCTCGGCGATGATTTCAGCGCCGCGCGCCTTGTCCCAAGGTTCGTATCCCACCGTCATCAGCGCTTCTCACGATCAGTTTTTTGCTTCGCACATGAGAGTTGGAATCCTTCGAAACATCAATAAAGCTGTCTCATGCGGCGATTGCGAAACGCGATTAATAGCGTCGCCGAATGGATCGATGCGGTTTCGTAATAATGTTCTGGAATCACGCACTTCCGCGGCGCTTTGGATTTCGGAATCGCAGCCCGATCGTGCTACCTATGGACGTGTCGGGCTGCCGCTTGGGGCACCGTTTTCCGAAGGGATTTGAACCTTGATCGACAAGCTGGAACTTCTGCTGGCGCTGGCCAAGGAACGGCATTTCGGCCGCGCTGCGGAGGCCTGCGGCGTCACCCAGCCGACGATGTCGACCAGCCTCAAGCAGCTCGAGGAGATCCTCGGCGTCATGCTGGTGCAGCGCGGATCCCGCTTCCAGGGCTTCACGCCGGAAGGGGAGCGGACGCTGGACTGGGCGCGGCGCATCGTCGGCGATGCGCGCGCGATGAAGCAGGAGATCAACAGCCTCAAGGACAAGCTGTCGGGCGAGATCCGGATCGCGGCGATCCCGACCGCGCTCGGCATGGTGGCCTCGCTGACCACGCCGTTCCGGGCGCGCCATCCCGATGTGCGGTTCCGCATCCAGTCGTGCACGTCGGCCGACGTGCTCGGCCTGCTCGAGAATCTCGAGGTCGATGCCGGGCTGACCTATATCGAGAACGAGCCGATCGGCAAGGTTCGCACCATCCCGCTCTACAATGAGAGCTATCGCTTGCTGACGGCACCGGATGCGATGTTCGGCGATCGCAAGCAGGTGACGTGGAAGGAAGTCGGCACCGTGCCGCTCTGTCTGCTCACGCCCGACATGCAGAATCGCCGCATCATCGATCGCGCGCTGACCTCGGTCGGCGCGGAGGCGACGCCGACGCTGACGTCGAACTCACTGCTCGTGCTCTACACCCATGTGAAGACCGGCCGCTGGGCCAGCGTGATGCCGGCCAAGCTTGCCGAGACGCTTGGCCTTGCGGATGCGGTGCGCAGCATTCCGATCGTCGATCCGGTCGTGGACTACAGCATTGGCCTCGTGATCCCGCAGCGCGATCCGATGACGCCGTTGATCGCAGCCCTGGTGCAGGTCGCACGCGAGGTCGCGCCGACGCTCGAGAGCGCGTAGCTCCCGGCATTCTTTCGCAGCCTTTCCGCCACGGTTCCGGCACAGCAGCAACCGACCACGCGTTGTGTGGTTGCGTTGAAGCAAGTCCTGGTGTTCAGCCGGCGAACAATCTTCGCTTGCTCGCAGCAAAGATGGAACTCAGCGCCGGCTCGGCGGTTGCATTGCGGCGTCCCGGTCAGCGAGCAGGAGCTGCTTTGAATCGTCGCCAGTTACTCCACGGATCGGCCGTATTGCCGACACTCATGTTCTTGCCACAGCGCCAGGCCGCCGCCGCAGGGAGCGCGACGGACGCACCCTTCAACCCAGGCATGGTCAGGGAGCTTGCGCGCAATCTCGCCGGCAAGTCGTTCGAGGCGCCGGACGAGAAGTTGCCGAACGGCCTGACGGACCTCAACTACGACCAGTACCGCTCGATCCGCTTCACGCCCGAGCGCGCGTTGTGGCGCGGCGCGAAGCTGCCGTTCGAGGCGCAGTTCTTCCACCGCGGCTTCTTCTACAAGAACAAGGTCAAGATCTTCGAGGTCGCCGACGGCAAGGCCAGCGAAGTCAAGTACAGCAAGGACATGTTCTCGTTCGGCGAGACCGTGCCTGACTTCACCGAGACCGACCTCGGCTTTGCCGGATTTCGCATCCACGCGCCGATCAACAAGCCGGACTATTTTGACGAGGTCTGCGTCTTCCTCGGCGCGAGCTATTTCCGCGCAGTCGCCAAGGACGAGACCTACGGCCTGTCGGCGCGCGGCCTGTCGATCGATACCGGCGAAGCCAAGGGCGAGGAGTTTCCGTTCTTCAAGGCGTTCTGGCTCGAGCGTCCCGTGCCCAACGCAACTTCGCTGGTCATTCACGCCTTGCTCGACAGCAAGAGCTGCGCGGCAAGCTACCGCTTCACGATCAGGCCTGGAGCGACCACGGTGTTCGATGTCGAGGCATCGCTCTATCCGCGTGCCGATCTCGAGCACGTCGGCCTTGCGCCGATGACGAGCATGTTCTTCTTCGGGCCCAACGATCGCAACGAGGTCGACGACTTTAGGCCGTCGGTGCACGATTCCGACGGGCTTGCGATCTACAACGGCAAGGGCGAGAGCCTGTGGCGCCCGCTGAGCAATCCGCGCGACCTCCAGATCAGCACGTTCCAGGACGTCAATCCGCATGGCTTCGGTCTGATGCAGCGCGAGAAGAATTTCTTCGCCTATCAGGACATCGAATCGCGCTTCGAGAAGCGACCGAGCCTGTGGGTCGAGCCGATCGGCGACTGGGGCGAGGGCGCGGTCATCCTGTTCGAGATCCCGACCAAGGAAGAGATCCACGACAACATCGCCGCGTTCTGGCGGCCGAAGGCGCCGCTCAAGGCCAAGAGCGAGACCAATTTCACCTATCGCCTGCATTGGGGGCCGGATGCGCCGAAGCCGCATTCGCTCGCGCGCTTCACGCGCAGCGGCATCGGCGCCCATGGCGAGAACAGCAAGCTGTTCGTGCTCGACCTGTTCGGGGACAATCTGAAGGGGATCGATCCCAATAGCGTCAAGGGCGTCGTGACGGCCGAGAAGTCCGAGATCACGAATGTCGTCACGCAGCCAAATCCGAATACCGGCGGATGGCGGCTCAGCTTCCAATGCGCCGTCAAGAAGGACCCGATCGAGCTGCGTGCGCATCTGGCGCAGGATGACAAGCCGCTCTCCGAGATCTGGGTCTATCGATGGGCGCCATAGTCACGTCGCCTCATCCTGACGTCGCTGCGGCGGCCGACGGCTTCCTGCCACAAGAGAGCCCGCTTGCGATGTCGGCGGCCGATCTTGGCCGGCCGCCGCTTGCGGTGAGCAAGCCGGTGTCGGTCGGTGCGGGCATGTTGATGCGCCGCGCGTTCGTCCTGATGCTGACGGCGGCGCTGACCGGTGCCGGCGCCTACGAGATGTACATGGTGGTCCAGGTCGGCGGCGTGACGATCATGGAAGGCATGGTGCTGGTGCTGTTCGTCGCGCTGCTCGCCTGGATCGCGTTTTCGTTCGCTTCGGCGCTCGCCGGCTTCTTCGCTCTGCTTCGGCGCAACGGCAACGCCTTGCCGATCCGCGACGACGGTCCGTTGCCGCAGCTCGCGAGCCGGACCGCGGTCCTGCTCCCGACCTACAACGAGAATCCGCATCAATTGATGGCGCGCCTGCGCGCCATCTACGAGTCCGTCGAGGCAACCGGGCAGGGCGACAGCTTCGACTGGTTCGTGCTCAGCGACACCCGCGATCCCGATATCTGGATCGCCGAGGAGAGGGCGTTCCTCGAACTCTGCGAGGCCTGCGGCGCGCAACGGCTGTTCTACCGGCATCGCGCCGACAACACGGCGCGCAAGTCCGGCAACGTCGGCGAGTGGATCACGCGGTTCGGCGGCGCCTATCGGTTCATGATCGTGCTCGACGCCGACAGCCTGATGTCGGGCGACACCATGGTGCGGATGGCGCACGCGATGGAGACCAACCCGCAGGCGGCGCTGCTGCAGACGCTGCCGGTCATCGTCAACGCGCGCAGCCTGTTCAGCCGCCTGCAACAGTTCGCCGGCCGGCTCTACGGGCCGATGGTCGCCGCCGGTGTTGCGTGGTGGCACGGCTCCGAGGGCAATTATTGGGGGCACAACGCCATCATCAGGATTGAGGCATTTGCGCAGCAGGCGGGGCTACCCGAACTCTCGGGACGCAAGCCGTTCGGCGGACATATCCTGAGCCACGACTTTGTCGAGGCGGCGCTGATGCGGCGCGCCGGCTGGGGCATCTACATGGCGCCGATGCTCGGCGGCAGCTTTGAGGAGGTGCCGCCGTCGCTCTTGGATTTTGCCGCGCGCGACCGCCGCTGGTGCCAGGGCAATCTGCAGCATCTCGCCGTGCTGAGGACGCGCCGGCTGCACTGGATCTCGCGGCTGCATTTCATGACCGGGATCGGCTCCTACATCACCGCGCCGCTCTGGCTGTCGTTCTTGCTGCTCGGAATCCTGATCTCGTTGCAGGCGCGCTTCATTCGGCCCGAATATTTTCCGAAGGGTTTTTCGCTGTTCCCGAACTGGCCGGCGCAGGACCCGGTGCTCGCCGCCTGGGTGTTCGGCCTCACCATGGCGCTGCTGATCGTGCCGAAGCTGCTCGGCTTCCTCCTGTTGCTGACGCGCTCGGACACGCGTCGGCAATTCGGCGGCGGCTTCCGGGCTCTTACGGGCGTGATCGCCGAGGTGCTGATCTCGGCGATGATCGCGCCGGTCATGATGGTGTTCCAGTCGATCGCGGTCGTCGAGATCCTGCTCGGCCGGGACGCCGGCTGGCAGACGCAGCGGCGCGACGACGGCGCGGTCGAGCGGCGGGAGCTGTATCGGAAGTATGGCGTTCCCACCGCCTGCGGTGTCGCGATGGCGATAAGCGCCTGGGCGGTGTCGTTGCCGCTGCTGCTGTGGATGTCGCCGGTGATCGTCGGCCTGCTGTTTGCGATTCCGATCGGCGCCTGGACCGCCAGGCCCGCGATGCACGCGCTGTTCGTGACGCCGGAGGAAGCTAAGCCGCCGCGCGTGCTGGTCCGCGCCAATGAGCTGGCGGCGTCGCCGGCACACGCATCGGCCCCTGCGCTCGCGACGTTGCGGCAGGATTCCAACCTGCTGCAGCGCCATCTCTCGTCGCTGCCGCCGGCGCGGCGCGGCGGTCCGGGCGAGATCGACCTTCACCTCGCAGTGGCGCGGGCGCGGATCGAGGCAAGCGACAGCTTCGACCAGGCAGTCCGCCATCTCACGCCTCGCGAGACGCTGGCCGTGCTCGGTGATTCCGCGCTGCTGGAAGGGGTGCTTGCGAAGTAGTGTGAGGGCTCAGGCCGCTTCCGGCAGCTTCGTCTGCAGGGACCGCGGATCGCGCGGCAGCGTGACGCGCACGACGGTGCCGACGCCGAGCTTGGAGCGCAGCCGCATCGAGCCGCCGTGCAGATTGGTGAGCGAGCGCGCGATCGCAAGTCCGAGACCGGAGCCCTGGTAGCTCTTGGTGAGCTGGCTCTCGACCTGCTCGAACGGCTTGCCGAGCCGGCGCAGCGATTCCGGCGCAATGCCGATGCCGCTGTCGGCGATCAACAGCACGATCGAGTCATCCAGCATCTGGCCGCGCACCAGCACGCGGCCGTGGTCGGGCGTGAACTTCACGGCATTGGAGAGCAGGTTGACGATGATCTGCTTGACCGCGCGGCGGTCGGCGACGACCGAGATCGTGCTTTCGATATCCGATTCCAGCGACAGCCCCTTGTGCTCGGCGCGGCCGGAGACCACCCGCAGCGACTCCGCGAGGATGCCGGAGAGGTCGAGCGGCTCCATGTCGAACTTCATACGGCCGGCCTCGATCTTCGACATGTCGAGAATGTCGTTGATGACCTCGAGCAGGTATTTCCCCGACGTCAGGATGTCGTGGCAGTACTCCGCGTATTTGTCCGAGCCGAGCGTGCCGAACAGGCCGCTGCCCATGATCTCGGAGAAGCCGATGATGGCGTTGAGCGGGGTGCGCAGCTCATGGCTCATATTGGCGAGGAATTTCGACTTCGCGGCGTTGGCGTCCTCGGCGCGGGTCTTCTCCTGCGAATATTTTTCGGCGAGGTCGGCAAGCTCGACGGCCTGCCGCTCCAGCTCGGATTGCGAGCGCTGCAGGTCGATCACGGTGGCGCGCAGGCGCAGGTCGTTGTCGACCAGCTTCTGCTCGTGCGCCTTGATGCGGGTGATGTCGGTGCCGACGGAGACGTAGCCGCCGTCCTTGGTGCGGCGCTCGCTGATGTGCAGCCAGCTGCCGTCGTCGAGCTGGGCCTCGAAGGTGCGGGCGCCGGGCGCCGGGACGCCGCTCTCGTGCAGGCGGGTGCGCACTTCCGGCATGCTACCGACCTCGATCACGGTCTCGTAGGAGGTGCCGGGGCTGACGGCGGAATCGGGCAGCTTGTGCAGCCGCTGGAAGTGCGAGTTGCAGAGCACGAGGCGGTCGTCGGCATCCCAGAGCACGAAAGCCTCGGGAATGGTCTCGATCGCGTCGCGCAGTCTGAGATCGGCTTCCACCGACTTCTCGGCGAGGCTTTTCTGCTCGGTGATGTCGACCGCGATGCCGATCAGATGCAGGCCGCCATCGGCGGCAGCATGGCTGAGCTCGCAGCGCACCCGCAGCCAGATCCAGTGGCCGCCCACATGGCGCATGCGGAAGCTCTGGTCGATGTGATCGATCTTGCCCGAGATCAGCTGGTCGGCGATGTCGAACAGGTTGATGTCGTCGGAATTCACCAGCGCGTTGACCTCGCCGAAGGTGAGGAGGTCGTTGCGGGTGTCGAGGCCGAGCAGGGTGAACATCGACTGCGACCAGAAGATCCGGCCGCGCGACAGGTCCCAGTCCCACAATCCGCAGCGGCCGCGGTTGAGCGCGGTGTCGATCCGGCCGCGCACGGCGTCGTTGATCAGGTCGCCTTCGCGGGCGCGGGTCGATTGCCAGTGGAACGCGAAGCCGAGGATCAGCACCACGAAGCTCGTGGTCGCCGACAGCGTCACCGAGAGCGCGGCGTCCGATCCCCAGATCGGCTCGTTCATCTCCTGGATCACGACGACCTGGCCGGGCAGCGACTTGACGAGCTGCGAGATCGCCAGCGCGCCGGTGCCGCCGGGCAGCGTCATGTCGCTGACCGTGCCTTGCTGGCCGGGCGCGACGAGCAGCTGCGCGGTGGAGACGATGTCGAGGATGCGGTCGTTCTCGCCGGCGCCGTCGACCGGCACGCGCGCCAGCACGCGGTGATCGGCGCTGGTGATGATGACGTGGCGGCCGTAGGCGATGCCCCAGGACGGGATCAGGTCCGGCAGCAGTTCCTGCATCCGCTCGATGTTGGCGAGCCGGTCGCGCCGCACCGAGGTCAGGCGATCGAGACGTTCGGCGAGGATGTCGGACAGTGCAGCAAGGTCGCGCTTCATCGCGCCGCGCTTCTGCCGGTTCTGGTCGATCACCTGGACGAAGGCGCCGAGGCAGATCGTGATGAGGAAGGCGATGATGAGGGTAGGGACAGCGCGGCGCAGTGCAGGCTCGGCCGTCAGGAGCCTGTGATAGGCCGGTTTCGCGATCGACTGCGCCAATCCCTTGATCGAATCGGATTGGACGCACGCGTTCGCCGCATGCGCGCGCGCCATGCCTGAGACCCCCGCTCTAAGCTGATTTTTTACCCGGTTCGGATGCTCCCCACGATGCATCCGAATCATGATCATTTGAATCCAGATTTCCGGGACTGTCGAGAGTCAACGATTCGTTAATGCGAAAAAATTCTTGTCCCGGGAAGAATCATGCGGCGCAAAGTGAGTCCGAAACGGGAACGGCTCCGTAGAATTACCCGCGCGTCGGCTCTGCGTGACTGATCACACGCTTCACGGTGGGGAACGCACGACGCAGTTTGCGTTCGATCTCGTCGACGCTTTCGTGCACCTTGATCACACTCATCGAAGGCTGCGCGCGGCAATGGAAGTTGACGACCTCGCCGGCGTCGGTGTTGCGGACCCGCACATTGTGGATGTCATGGATCGCGCCGCCATCGGCAAAGCCGGTCAGCTCCGCCTTGATGGCTTCGACGCGGTCCGGCGCGGCGTCGGTTCCCCACGGCAGTTCCGGCTCGAGCGGCTCGATATGGGTGTCGACCTCGACGTCCTCGCCGAAATCCTCGCGGATCGCGCGCTCGAGCCCGTGGGCGATGTCGTGCGCTGCGTGCAGCGCCATGTCGCTGTCGACCTCGAGGTCGATGCCGACGATCAGCTTGCCGCCGATGTCGTGCACCGTGACGTGGTGGATGGCGAGGCCGGAATTGCGCGCGATCACCATGATGCGCTCGCGCACGCTCTCATTGTCGCGCGCCACCGGCACCGCGGTGAAGGTGAGGTCGGCGTCGCCGAACGTCTTGGTCACCGCCGCCTGCGCCCGGCGCTTGATGTCCTCGACGCGGTCGATCGGGTAGGTGCGCGGCACCTTGGCGATGGCATCGATGAAATGCGTCGCGCCGACCATGCGGACGCGCAACCGGTCGACATCGACCACCCCCGGCACGGCCTTGATGGCGGCGGTGGCCTTTTCCAGCGCGCCTTCGGGCGCGCGGTCGAGCAGGGTCTCGACCGTCTCCCGCGCCATGCGCAGGCCAAGCAGGGCGATCATCACCGCGACCGCGATCGCCGCCGCGGCATCGCCCCACCAGAAGCCGAAGCCGGCCAGCACCAGGCCGACGATGACGGCGGTCGAGCCCATCACGTCGGAGGCGAAATGCAGCGCATCGGCGGCCAGCGCCTGGCTCTTGGTGTCGCGCGCGGCGCGGTGCAGCGCCCGGGCCCGCCACAGATTGACGCCGATATCGATGACCAGAACGACAAAGGGAATGGCCGAGATCGACGGCGGCGGCGCGCCCTCGCGCAGATGGCTGTAGGCCTGCACCAGGATGCCGCCGGCCAGCACATAGAGCAGGGCGATGATGCCGAGCGCCGAGACGCTCTCGAACTTGCCGTGTCCGTAATGATGCTCGGCGTCGGCCGGCTGGTCCGACACCCGCACCACCGCCCAGGTGATGATGGTGGCGACCAGGTCGATCGAGGAGTGCAGCGCCTCCGAGATCAGCGCCAGCGATCCGATCGCGATGCCGACCACGAACTTCGCCACCGCCATGCTGCCGCTGGCGAGGATCGAGATCGCGGCGACGGATGTCTTGGTGGAGGGGGCGCTGGTGTTCGAAGAGCTCATGGGCGGCGGTTTAGCAGGGAGTTGGTGAACATCAAGTGTCGTTGATGAAACGCAATCGCCACTCAGTTGCAATTGCAGGATTTTGCCAAAATCACGCGGTCGTCCCGGCGGAAGCCAGAACCCACAACCACAGGGTTGTGTGGTCGAAGTGAGCTGTGGCAACCGCATCGCGTCATGACTCGCATTCGGGGTAATGGGTCCTGGCTTCCGCCAGGACGACGCTGGATGTGTTGCGCGACGTGTCAACCGAACATCTGCGTTCTCGCGACGCGTTTCGCTAGAGCGCAGCGAAACCCATCATCTCGGCGTGCGGATGCAATTGGGTTTCGGTTCGCTCTACCCATCCTACGAGCTAATGATCCAAAGTGGGCCCCTTGCCATTTAAGGACCGATTGGTCTATATATCGGCAATGAGCCGCCAAACCCCAGTGCAGTTGCCCCGTGGGCGCCCGCGAAGTTTCGACGTGGACGCCGCCATCGAACGCGCGATGAATGTGTTCTGGTCGCGCGGCTATCACGCCACGGCACTCCCGGACCTGCTGCGTGCGACAAAACTCTCGCGCGGCAGCCTTTACGCCGCTTTCGGCGACAAGCACTCGCTGTTCCTGCGCGCACTCGATCGCTACATTGCCGATGCCCTGACCCGTATGGATGATGAATTGGACTCCCGCCGAGATCCGGTCGACGGCCTGCGGGCCTACCTTGCCGGCTACGTTGAACGCGCGTGCGGGGCCAATGGCCGGCGCGGCTGCCTGTTGGTGGCGACGGCGATGGAGCTGGCTGGCCAGGATGCCGAGGTTGGCCGTCGCTTCGCGAGCTTCTTCAAGATCATGGAAGCCAGGGTGGCGGACGCATTTTCCCGTGCGGAGACCGCGGGCAGATTGGCCGATGGCGTCGAGCCTTCGAGTGCCGCCCGAATTCTGATCTGTTTCCTTTGGGGGCTGCGCGTGGTCGCCAAGACGGCGCCGGCGCGCACCATGTCGCAAGCCACCGCCGACGCGCTCCTCGCTCGCTTCATCAAATAAGCAGCTGTGACCCCTTGATGTCCACTGTACGTCCGCGGGATCGGCGTGCCGATATATGGACCGATCGGTCTTGAAAGGGAAAGATGCCATGTCTGCCATCCAGATCATCTGCGCGGTGGTCGTTCCCTTGCTCTGGGGTTATCAGTTCGTGGTCATCAAGGTCGGCGTCACCGAGTTTCCGCCGCTGTTCTTCCTCGGACTGCGCTTCCTGGCCATCGCGCTGCTGCTTGTTCCGTTCGTCAGAAGGCCGACACGCCAACAGCTCGGCCCTGTCGCAGCTATTTCGGTTTTCCTCGGCGGACTGAACTTCGGGCTGTTCTATGTCGGCCTTGGGCTCGGCTCGGGGAGCATGTCGGCCGTCGCCTATCAACTCGCCCCGCCCTTCACCGTGCTGCTCGCCTGGCCGCTGCTCGCGGAGCGGCCGTCGCTCATCACATCCGCCGGCGTGGTGCTGGCGTTCGTCGGCGTGGTGGTGCTGGCGGCGGGGCCGGGGCTGTCGGCAAACGTGCTGCCGCTGCTGCTCGTGGTTGCCGCCGCCTTCGCATTCGCGGTGTCCACCGTCCTGACGAAACGCTACGGCCCCTTCGATCCGCTGATGCTGATGGGATGGTCATCGCTGCTCACGGTGCCGCAGGTGATGTTGATGTCGCTGTTGCTGGAATACGGACAGCTGGCGAGCCTTGGCACTGCGGATCAACGGGGCTGGCTGGCGCTCGCCTACACCGTCTTCATCGGCGGCATTGTCGGGTTCGGCCTGTGGTTCTGGCTGATCGCCCGCTGCTCCATGGCCCGCGTCGCCCCGTTCGGGCTGCTGCTTCCGGTATTCGCGCTGATCTCGAGCGTGATGTTCCTTGGCGACAGCGTGACGCCGAAGCTGATTGTCGGCGGACTGCTCGCGATCTCCGGCGTCGCCATTACACAAGTCAGACCGGGTGCGTAGGGCGGATCAACGCGGTAGGTGTAGCATGGGTAGAGCGCAGCGAAACCCATCATCTCGCTGCCCGGATACATCGATGGGTTTCGCTTCGCTCTACCCATCCTACGCAGCAGTGCGTACCGACTACAGCGTCACCACGATCTTGCCGAGGTGATTGTTGGCTTCCGTGTGCTCGAACGCCTTGCCGATATCGGCAAATTTGTAGACCTGGTCGATCGACCGCTGCAGCTTGCGCGCCCCCGATCGCGGGCGAGATGTCCTTGCGGACCTCGTCGAAGATCGCGCGGATTTCCGCGATCGAGCGGGTGCGGAAGGTGACGCCGACACTCCTCACGCGCTGTCGAAGACAGCTCCATTCAGTCATTTTGCTGACGCAATCTCTGTTTTAGTCGAGCCAGAAACTGAAAAACACGGTGTGAGGGCCGCCCAGGTTCTCACGATGGTTCCACCGCCGGAACTGGCACGAATCCGCAAGGAATTGGCACGCGTAAACGCCTCCGCGTTCGCTTGACCATGTTTTGCGGCATCGGGAACCGGACGATCGAAGAAAATCAATCAAGGAGTTATGATGCTGTTCGGCTCGAGCGCCGCGATTTGCGGCGCCCTGGTTGCGCTCGCCTTTTCTGGCACCGCTGCTCGAAGTGAAATCGCTGCGGTTCATTCAAGCGCCGTCGTCAATGCCGCGTGTGGGGATGCAATCGTCGGCGCGGCATCCATGTACAATCCGTTGAAGCCCGGCAAGGAGGAGGGCGGTCCGAGCACAGCCTCCGGCGAGCGCTATGATCACTCGGTCTGGGCGGCTGCCATCAAGACGAGTCTGCGCCGGAAGTTTGGTGGGGTCCAATTTGGCGCGAGGCCGAAATATGCCCTCGTCGAGGCCGTCGGCAAGAAGGTCATCGTGAAGATAAATGACGTGGGGCCACTCAGGCCTGGCCGCATCATTGACCTCAATGAGCGGACGATGCGCTATTTCGATCCAAGCCTGGAGCTCGGAGTCATTAGTGGCGTCAAGGTCAGCCCGCTTGCGGGGGACTATTGGATTCCAGGACCTGTCGGCTGAACATCGCACGCGAAAGTGCCAGGGCGTAGCACGCGGCAAGCGCGGACCCGTTGGCTGATCCGCCCTTCGCGCAATGACGATGACGATCGCCGGAGACTGCTGCTACAGCGTCACCACGATCTTGCCGAGGTGCTTGTTGGCTTCCATGTGCTCGAATGCCTTGCCGATGTCGGCGAATTTGTAGACCTGGTCGATCGGCAGCTGCAGCTTGCGTGCTTCGACCGCGGGCCAGATGTCCTTGCGCACCTCGTCGAAGATCGCGCGGATCTCCTCGATCGAGCGGGTGCGGAAGGTGACGCCGATATACTGGATGCGGCGTGCCGCGTGCAGGTCGAAGTTGAAGTCGCCGTGGGTGCCGCCGAGCCGGCCGACATTGACGATGCGGCCCTTAACCTTGGTCGCCTTGAGGTTCTGGTTCGCGACCGGTCCGGAAACCTGGTCGACGATCAGGTCGACGCCTTCGCCTGAGGTTGCCTGCAGCACCTGATCGACCCAGCCGGGGTCCTTCGAATCCACCGCGAGATCGGCGCCGAACTCCTTCAGCCGGCCGCGGCGCATCGCATCGGTCGATGAGCCCACCACGAGCTTGGCGCCTTTCAGCTTGGCGATCTGCATCGCCATCAGCCCGACGCCGGAGCTTGCGCCCTGGATCAGCACGCTCTGGCCCGGCAGCAGTGCGCCATTGGTGACGACGGCGTTGTGCATGGTGGCGAGCGCAACGGGCAGGGTTGCGGCCTCGTCGAAATTCATGTTCGAGGGCGCGCGGAACAGCCGGCCGTGATCGGCCAGCGTGTATTCGGCGAATGCCGCGCCGCCGGAGCCCATGATCTTGTCGCCGACCTTGACGCCTTTGGCATCGGGGCCGAGCTCGGCGACCTCGCCGGCCCATTCCATGCCGAGCACGGTGCCGACGCCGCCGGCCGCGCCGTGGACATGGCCCTTGGTCATGCCGAGATCGGCGCGGTTCAGCCCGCAGGCATGAACCTTGACCAGCACCTGGGTGCCCTTCGGCACGGGCTTCGCAACGTCGGTGATTTCAGGGCCGTTAGGGCCGTAGACATAGGCTTTCATGGGCTTCTTCTCGTTTGTGTCTAACGCGAGATGACTTGAATTCCGTCATCCTGAGGTGGCCGCTTTTTCAGCGGCCCTCGAAGGATGGACGGCCCGGCTGGTGGCCGTCGACCCTTCGAGACGCGCTTCGCGCTCCTCAGGGTGACGGATAACACTCGTGCTCCGCTCCGGCCTATTCCGCGGCCTGACGCTTGGCGCCGGACATCATCGCTTCCAGCCGCTCGCGAATGATCGCTTCCGCTTCGTGGACGATGCGCGACACCAGCTCGGCGCAGGACGGAATGTCATGGATCAGGCCCTGCACCTGGCCGGCCGACCAGATGCCTTCGTCGGCATCGCCTGACGCGTAGACCATCTTGCCGCGGGCGCCGGCGACCAGCTCGCGCACATCCTCGAACTTGGCGCCTTCCTTCTCCATCTGCACGACCTTAGTCGAGACCGCGTTCTTGGCGACGCGCGAGGTGTTGCGCATGGTGCGGAAGATCAGCTCGGTCTCGCGCTCGTCATTGGCGACGATGCGTTCCTTCACCAGCTGATGGATCGGGCTCTCCTAGGTGCACATGAAGCGCGTGCCCATGTTGATGCCTTCGGCGCCGAGCGCCAGCGCTGCGACCAGGCCGCGCGCATCGCCGAAGCCGCCCGAGGCGATCATCGGGATCTTCACCTTGTCGGCGGCGGCGGGAATCAGGATCAGGCCGGGGGTGTCGTCCTCGCCGGGATGGCCGGCGCATTCAAAGCCGTCGATCGAGATCGCGTCGGCGCCCATCCGCTCGGCGGAGAGCGCGTGGCGCACGCTGGTGCATTTGTGCAGCACCTTGATGCCGTGCGTCTTGAACTCGTCGACATGTTCCTGCGGCTTGTTGCCGGCGGTCTCGACGATCTTGATGCCGCTCTCGATGATGGCCTGGCGATATTCGGCGTAGGGCGGCGGCTTGATCGCGGGCAGGATGGTCAGGTTGACGCCGAACGGCTTGTCGGTCAGCTCGCGGCAGCGCGCGATTTCCTTGCGCAGGTCGTCCGGAGTCGGCTGCGTCAGCGCGGTGATCATGCCGAGTGCGCCGGCATTGGCGACGGCGGCAACCAGCTCGGCGCGCCCGACCCATTGCATGCCGCCCTGCACGATCGGGTGGTCGACGCCGAACATCTCGGTGAAACGCGTCTTGATCATTCTGCCCTCGTTTCCATCAAAATTTTCCGTGGCGCGGACGGCGGCGCACGGTGTTGTTATGGGATGTCGAGGGAAGGATGCAGTCCTGTCCGGCAATTGTCTACCGGCGACCTGCGGCGCGCCCATGCGGAAATGACGGGCCGCGGCGGTCAGGCGAGGGCGGAACGGAAATCTTTCGTCATCTGTTCAGGCGCTGGTGATCGAACACGCAGCGCCTGGCTCAGAGCAAGGTAAAGCAGGCGCTTGTTACGCCGGCACGGCGTCTTTCTTCGACGCGGCGGTCTCCTCGTCGAATGCGGCGGCGATGTCGCGCATGCTGACGACGCCGATCAGGCTGTAGTTGTCGATGACGGGCACGTGGCGAATGTGGTGCTTGGTCATGAGATGACGGATGTGCTCGAGCGTGTCGCTCGATGTGCAGGAGACCAGCTGCTGCACCGACACGAACTGCGACACCTTCATGCTCGCACCGGCCGCGCCGTGCTCGGCGATCGCGCGCACCACGTCGCGCTCGGTGAACATGCCGACGGCGGTGTTGCCCTCGGTGCGAACGACATCCTTGACCACGAGCGCGCTGATATTGCTGGCGCGCATCAGTTGCGCGGCAATCGCAACGGTCTCGTTCATGCGCACCGTGGCGACGCGGGGGGTCTTCTTGCGCAGGATATCTCCGACTTGCATGGCAACCTCCTTGGTTATCGTTGACTGGAGTCTGGTATACAAAATGCCAATTGTCAACGTGGCTGTCACAGAAATCTACCATCAGGAAAATGCTTAAATAGGCAGGTTTGCTGACATTTCCGACGATTGTGAGCGGCCGTGGGCGGCGCGGGCGATCTGCCGCACGAAGCGTGGTGGCATCTGGCATCCCTGTTCTTGGCAAAAAGAAAAGAGGCGCACCGAGATGCGCCTCTGTCCGTTCAGAAGGAAAATTGAGAGTTCAGGCCGTGCTGATTCAAGCCGTTTTGGCGCTCGTCGCGGTCTCTTCCGCGGCGGCGGCCTCGTTGCCGTTGATGAAGGCGCGGCGCATCGGCTTGATCACGAACAGCGCCATCAGCGCCGCGGTGGCGTTGAGGGCGACCGCGATCACGAACACCGCCTGCCAGCCATAGCTGGCGGCAACGATGCTGGCGGCAGGCACCAGGAGCGCTGCGGTGCCCTTCGCGGTGTAGAGCATGCCGTTGTTGGTGGTCGCGAACTTCGAGCCGAAGGTGTCGCCGCAGGTCGCCGGGAACAGCGAGTAGATCTCGCCGAACACGCCGAAATAGACTGCGGTCGCCAGCACGAACACCACCGGGTTGTGACCCCAGGTGGACAGCGTGAGCAGCATCAGCGCGCCGGTGCCGAACGCGATGAACATGGTGTGCTCGCGGCCGATATTGTCGGAGACCCAGCCGAAGAACGGCCTTCCGAAACCGTCGAAGATGCGATCGAGCGAGATCGCGAAGGTCAGCGCGGCCATCTGGAAGCCGGCGAGCGTGACCGGCGTGTTCGCGATCTTGTAGTCGTGCGCGATCGGCGCGATCTGCGCCGCCGCCATCAGGCCGCCGGCGGCGACCATCACGAACACCAGATACATCACCCAGAAGATCGGGCTGCGCAGCACCTGCGGCGGTGTGAAGTCGACCTTGGTCTGCGGCAGATTGAGCTGCTTCTTCTTCGGCGGGATCGAGACCGCGGGCGGCTGGATGAAGAAGGCGAGCAGGAAGACGATCAATCCCTGTCCGATGCCGAAATCGAAGAACGCAGTCTGATAGCCGCTCGCGGCGATCATCTTTGCAATCGGCACCACCGTGAGCGCGGCGCCGGCGCCGAAGCCGGCCGCGGTTGCGCCGGCGGCGAGGCCGCGACGATCGGGAAACCACTTCAGCGCGTTGCCGACGCAGGTGCCGTACACCGCGCCGGCGCCGATGCCGCCGAACACGGCGGCGGTGTAGAGCAAGGCGAGCGAGTCGGCATAGGAGTTCAACACCCAGGCGAGCGCGATCATGATGCCGCCGAACATGATGACGAGCCGCGGGCCGTATTTGTCGACGAACCAGGCCTCGACCGGCACAAGCCAGGTCTCGGTCACCACAAAGATCGTGAAGGCGAACTGGATCGCCGCGCGGCCCCAGTGGTGCGCGCCGTCGATCGGATCGACGAACAGCGTCCAGCCATATTGCAGGTTCGCGATCATCGCCATGCAGACGATGCCCATGACGAGCTGCAGCCAGCGGAAGCCGCTGGACGAAGGTTGAGCTTGTGTGACGGCAGTATTGCTGGAAACCATCAAGTCCTCCCGAGCGCGCTGGTCTTGTGACCGAGTGTCGCAATTATTGTGGCGTATCGTCGCAAGCGCCCGGCGGAAGTTGGTATACTATATTCCAGAAAGCAAGCCCTTCATTCCGCTGCAACGCAGCAAATCTGACATTCGACGCGCCGGTCCAGACGGCATCTCGTGGCCAGCCAAAATGAAAAGCGCCCGGCTTTTGGCCAGGCGCTTCGCAGGCTGTGGTGAGGCGGTTGCTTAAGCCGTAGCCGATTTCGCGACCACGATTTTTCGCCAGGGCTTAAGCAGCATGATCGCGAGCAGCGAGGCGAGGATGTTGGCGCCTGCCGCGATGATGAACACCTTGTCCCAGTTGCCCGACGATTGCTGCATGTAGTTGGCGATCGGCACCAAGAGCGCCGCGGTGCCCTTTGCGGTGTAGAGCAGGCCCGCATTCGTGGTGGCGAACTTGGCGCCGAACGTATCGGTGCAGGTCGAGGGGAACAGCGAGTAGATCTCGCCCCAGGCAAAGAACACGAAGCCCGAGAGCAGCACGAACCAAACCGGGTCGTGTCCCCAGAGGTAGAGCATCCAGATGCCGATGCCTTCCATGCCGAAGGCGATGAACATCGTGTTCTCGCGGCCGATCATGTCGGAGATCCAGCCGAAGAACGGACGCGTCAGACCGTTGAGGACGCGGTCGATGGTTGCCGCGAAGGTCACGGCCGTCATCGTCACCGCCATCAGCGTGACCGGCACGCTGTCGACCTTCCAGTCGACCGCGATCGGCTTCAGGTTCGCGGTCACCATCAGGCCGCCCGCGCCGACGATCACGAACATGAAGTACATCAGCCAGAAGATCGGCTGCCGCAGCACTTCGGTCGGCTGATAGTTGCGCCGGGTCTGGATGATGTTGGCGTTCGCCACGACGGCCGGCACCTGTCCGGCCTTCGGCGCCAGCAGGAAGAAGGAGAGCAGCACGATGATGATGCCCTGGCCGAGACCGAAATACAGGAAGGTGGTCTGGAAGCCGGAGTCCTTGATCATCGCCTGGATCGGCGCGACCGTGAGCGCCGAGCCTGCGCCGAAGCCGGCAGCGGTGATGCCCGCGGCAAGTCCGCGTTTATCCGGAAACCATTTCAGCGCGTTGCCGACGCAGGTGCCGTAGACGCCGCCGGCGCCGATGCCGGCGATGATCATGCCGAGATAGTAGCCGTTCAGCGTCGTCGCCTGCGCGTTGATCGCCCAGCCGAGTGCGCAGAGGATGCCGCCGACCAGCACGACGATGCGCGGACCGTATTTGTCGACGAACCAGCCTTCGACCGGCACCAGCCAGGTCTCGAACAGCACGAACAGCGTGAAAGCCCATTGGATCGATGCGCGATCCCATCCGAATTTCTTCTGGATGTCGGGGACGAAGAACGTCCACCCGTATTGATAATTTGCGATCATCACCATCGCGGCGACGCCGATCGCGAGTTGCGTCCAGCGATAGGTATCGCTGACACGCGCGGCCGCAGGGGCCGCAGTTGCCTGAACCATGTCCGACATAGATCCTCCCAGTGCGCCCCTTGTCGTTGCTTATGAGCGCGCGATGGCCATCTTGGTATCCGATATGCCAAGGTTCAAGCTGTCGAAGGGGCAGCGCGCGCTTATGCCGCACAGGACTCAGCCCGGGCACCCCGGGAGACTAGTTCAGCGCGCAAGGAAATGGCCCCGAAAATCGGGGCCATTGGTCGAAGGTTCAATGTCAGGTCGCATCTTGCGACGAAAGCTGCATCCGGCGGAGAGCGCCGGAAATCCCTTGGCTTAGAGGCCGAAGCGCGGCAGGTCGCCGTTGCGATTCGAAATCTCCGCGCTCTTCATCAGCAGGCGGTCGATCGAGGCCAGCAGACGGCCGAACAGGGTGGAGGAGGGCGCGAGCGTCAGTACAGTGGTCTTGGACATTGGTGTCCCCTTTCATTGGAGGCCAGCAATGGGCCGGCTCATCATCTGCAGCCAAACTATGTATACCAGATGCCAGATACAACGGGCTTGTTTGCATAGCAGCATGCATGACTGTGCAATGCAGCAAAATCAGCTGCTCGGCATCCCGGATTGGCGTGGAAGGGGCGGGGCCCGGCGGCGGCGCCGGGTCAGAATTTCCAGCTAAAACTGGCCTTTATCGAGTGGTCCTGGACCCGGTCGGCAAGCTGGCCGACATAGGCGATGCCGATGCTGGCCTGCGGCGTGACCCGCAGATCGAGCCCGCCTTCAACCAGCGCCGCGTTCCGTGCCAGCGGCACGCCGGCCACGGTGAATCCGGTTCCCAGGCCCTGGAACGCGAGTGCCGATGTCGGGGTCACTTCGCCGAAGGCGTACTGCCAGGCCACCGAGGCACGCGGCGTCAGCTGCATGCCGTTGGTGAGGGCGAAGCTGGTGGCGATGCGGGCGCCGAGCGAGGAGTAGCCGACATCCTGATCGCTGCCGGCGCCGCGCAGCGCGGCAGCGCCGCTGCCGCCGGTTTCGGCAAAACTGTCGGTGCTGAGGTGGGCCCAGGCGAGGCCGGCGAACGGCTCGAGCGCGGCGCGGCCGAGCGATAGCCCGTAGCCGATCTCGCCGAACACCTGCGCCGTGGTCGCGTCATAGCGGCCGCGCGCGGTGTCGAAGAAGCCCGGGAACACGATCGAACGGCTGGTGTCGAGCGTGCTGAAGCTTGCCGAGGCGCCGCCGCGCAGATTGACCGCGCCGTAGCTCGCGCCGACATAGCCGGCGAGATGCGCGGTCTCGATATCGGCCGAGCTCGCGCGATTGCCGACATGAACCGACGAGCTGGTGTAGCCGCCGGCGATGCCGGCGATCCAGTTCGGCGCGAATCTGTGATCGACGCCGCTGAAGAAGCCGGCGAGGTCGCGCGTCATTCCCGCGGCATTGCCGTCGCCGTTCAACCGGCCCCAGGCGCCGACCCCCTGTGCCCAGAATGTGGTGTCCGCGATCGGTGCAGCATGCGCGAGTGGCGGCGCCTTGACCGGAAACGCGGGCCGCTCGGTGCCGGCATAGGCGAGCACGGTGCTGACCGACAGCTGATCCTTCGCAGCGGTCTGCGGGCCACCTGAACCCAGCGCCGCCATCGGCCCGCTGCTGCCGGCGAACGACGCTTGCCGCAGGCGGCCGAGCACGGCTTCGCGCAGATAGCGCGAGTCGTCGAGCATCGCGGTCTGCGCGCTGGCATGCACTTCGCCCGACAGCGCATCGAACGCCCGCCGCGCGCCGGCGGCGTTCTGGTTCAGCACCGCGACCATCAGCGGATCGCGCTGTTGCCCGCTTGCGTCCAGTGCGCCGGCGACGGCGATCTGGTTCGGTGTCGTCGCGACGCTCGTGAGCGAGGTGGCGTTGCGGGCGAGTGTCAGGAAGACGTCGTTGGCGTCGTAGCTCAGCGTCGGCGTGAGGAATGTCAGGCTGCTCGTGACATCGGTGAAGGTGCCGTTCACGCCGCCGTTCGCGGTGAGGATCGTGTAGACCGTCTGCGGCGCATAGGTGCCGGTCTGCGCCAGCGCCAGCACATTGCCGCCGGCGAGCGTCGCGGTGCCGGTGGCTATGATCTTGTCGGACTGGCCGGCCGCATTGGCCTCGACCTGATAGATCGAGCCGGCTGCGAAGGAAACGTTGCCGGCGACGTTCAAGGTGCCGATCGAATTGCCGGGCGCGACGATGCCGCCGGCATTGCCCGTGATGCCGCCGACGGTGCCGATGCCGCCGAGCGTGCCGCCATTGTTCACCGTGACGGCGCTGGCAAGGCTTGCGCCGCCGTGGCTGTCGTCGCCGACCACGAGCTTGCCGGCGTTGACGTTGGTCGCGCCGGTGTAGGTGCTTTGGCCGTTCAGGGTCAGCGTGCCGGCACCGATCTTGGAGAGCGATGCGCCGGTGCCGCCGCTCGCGCCGCCGTCGGCGATGACGCCGCTGACGATCGTCGACAGGTCGTTGCCGCCGACGGTGAGTGCGTTCGCGCCGAGATTATAGCGGCCGGCTCCCTCAATCGAGCCGGCGGAGAGAACGCGGTTTCCGGCCAGTCCCGCGCTTGCGGAAAAATCCACGACGCCACCGGCGTCGGTGACGAGACGGGCATTGCCCGCCGTGCTGTTGCCGGCAAACGCGGTCTGGCCGCTCGCCGTGGTGACGAGCGTGGCGGCGCCGGCCGAGGTCGCGTTGCGGAAGTTCAGCTTGCTGTTGTTGGTGATCGTGGTCAGGCCCGAGGTATCGGCGTTGACCACCTCGAAGGTGGCGTTGTTGAGCACGCTGCCGATGATCTTGCCCTGATGCGTGGTATCGCCGAGCTGCAGCGTGCCGGCCTGGATCGTGGTGCCGCCGGTGTAACTGATGGTGCCGGCCAGCACCTGCTTGTAGGTGCCGTCCTTGACCAGCCCGCCCGCGCCGGTGATGACACCATAGTAGAGCGCGGTGGTGATGGTCGAATTCAGGCTGGTGGTGAGATTGCCGGCGGCCAGATCGACGGTGCCGAAATCGGTGGCGCCGGACGACAGCGTTGCGACCTTCTCGTTGCGGAGCAGGCGCAGCGTGCTGTTGCCGAGCACGATGACGCTGGAATTGTCGCCAATGGCGTTGCCACCTTGCACGACCAAGGTGCCGCCGAGCAGCTGGGTGCCGCCGGTATAGGTGTTGTTCCCGGAGAGCGTCAGCGTGCCGATCCCGCTCTTGGTGAAGAGGCCGCCGCCACTGATCGAACCGGCAAAGGTGCTGTCGTCGGCGCGGTTGAAGATCAGCCGTCCGTCATTGAAGACGTTACCGGTGATCGCGCCCGACGTGCCGCCATTGCCGATCTGCAGCGTGCCGTTCGCGATCGTGGTGCCGCCGCCATAGCTGCTGTTGCCGGTCAGGATGGTGGTGCCGCTGCCCTTCTGCACGAACCCGCCGCTGCCCGAGATGGTGCCGCCGAACGTATAGGTGTCGGAGCGGTTGATGGCGAAGGTGCCAATGTTCACCACCTGGCCCAGGATGGAGCCGGAGGTGCCGCCGTTGCCGAGTTGCAGCGTGCCCGCCCTGATTGCGATGCCGCCGGTCAGGCTGCTGTTGCCGGTCAAGGTCAGCGTTCCGGCGCCGAGCTTGAACAGGGTGCCGTTTCCGTTGATCGACTGGCCCAGGGTGAAATTGTTGGCGGCATCGGCGATATCGAACGCTCCGCCGCCGCTGCCCAGGTTGATGGCGCGCGTGGTGCCGGTGAAGGCTGTGCCGGTGACCCGCAGCGTGCCGCCGCCGTCGAAATTCAGCGCGCCCGATGCGGCGCCGAGATTGCTGTCCGATGACACCTGCACTGTGCCACGCGACATAGTCGTGCCGCCGCCATAGCTGTTGGTGCCGGTCAGGATGGTGGTGCCGATGCCGATCTGCGCGAACGCACCGCTGCCCGAGATCGTACCGCCGAACGTATAGATGTCCGATCGGTTGACGGCGAAGATGCCGTTGTTCACCACGTTGCCGGTGATGGATCCGAAGCTGACGCCGTTGCCGAGTTGCAGCGTGCCGGCGGAGATGGTGGTGCCGCCGGAGTAGTTGTTGCTGCCGGTGAAGGTCAGCGTTCCGGCGCCGGACTTGGTCAGCCCGCCGTTGCCCGTGAACGAGTTGCTGACGACGAAATTGTTGGTGCCATCGACGATCTCGAAGCCGCCGCCGCCCCAATTGATGGTGCGTGACGTACCGGTGAAGCTCGTGCCGGTCACCTGGAGCGTGCCGCCGTTGAAGGTCAGGGAGCCCGAAGCCGCGCCGAGGTTGGCCTCTGACGACACCGACAGCGTTCCGCCCGCCAGCGTCGTTCCTCCGGTGTAGCTGTTGTTCCCGGAGAGTGTGAGCGTGCCTATTCCGGTCACGGCCACGCTGCCGGCGCCCGATACCACACCGGTGACTGAAAAATTGGCCGGCGTGGTGTTGAAGGCGACGAGGGAGCCGGAGCCGAGCACGATGTTGTTGCCGAGCGCGAGCCCGTTGTTTTGTGCTGCAATCGTTGCAGCGGCACCCGTAATCAATTGAATATCGCCGACAAGCGTCGAGCCGGTCAGCAAATTCAGGACGTCGCTGGTTCCACCGAAACGGATCGCGGCCGCATGGGTCGCGCCGTCGGCGTTGAGCCCGCCGCTGATCGTGCCGGCATTGTTGATGGTGCTGTTTCCATTGGTCATGACACCGACGCCGGCCGTACCTGTGCCGTTCGCGGCACCGCCCGTGATGGTGCCGGTGTTGCCCAGTGTATTATCGCTGCTGACCAGATTGACGCCGGCGCCGCTGCCGCCGGTGCCGGCTCCGCCAAGGGAGCCGATCCCGCCGCTGCCGCCGCCGCCTCCGGTAATGCTGCCGGCGTTGCTGATCGACGTTCCATCGCCTGACGTCTGATGAAGCCATAGGCTTCGGTTTCCGGCATCTGCCGCGTCGCCATCAGGATCGCCTTGGCGCGCTCCACCGTGCGCATCGAGCGCAGATTGTCATCGAGCTTCTCGATCT
>NZ_JADYVV010000219.1:0-427 GCF_020194035.1 Bradyrhizobium sp. BRP56 | reverse complement strand
CTGTCAGGTAGCGCTCCAGAGCCGTTCTCGCCAGCGGCGGCAGGGCCACCTTGCCGCTACGCCCGCCCTTCCCCGTCAGCTGGAGCCATTCCTCGCCCTCGCGGTCGGCGCCGATATCGCCCAGCCTGGCGGCGACGAGTTCGCTCGCCCGCAGCCCTGTCGCATAACCGAAATCCAGCACGAAACGCAGGCGCTGCGCGGCTGCGGCTTCCCACCCATAGGACCACTCCAGTCCATCGGCGATGGTCCGGACGAGCCGCCACTCGCCTTCGCTGAAGGCATGGGAGCCATCCAGCGCGGCGGTGCGGCCACCGCCCCGGACCTTGATGCCCGCGAATGGATTGGCCAGGACATACCGCTGCTGCGCCAGCCAGCGGAACATGGCCCCGACGATGGAGAGCGCGTGCGCGACCGACCAGGCCGATAG
>NZ_JADYVV010000218.1:0-427 GCF_020194035.1 Bradyrhizobium sp. BRP56 | reverse complement strand
GCGCGGGCGCGGACCGGCGCGGGAAGATGATGAGCGGTTCGGCCGCTGCATCTGCCAGCGCAATCGCCTGGTCCGGCGCCACGCCCCATTGCGCCGCGCGCGACGCGGGCACCGCCAGCACGAGACGCTCGCGCACCATCGGGCGGTATTCCAGCTCGCCCGGCACGGAGCCGGCGTGATGCGCAATCACGACGCCGGCATCCACATCGCCGGCCAGGAGCGCTTCGATTTGCACATCGCTGGTGGCCTCGCGCAGCAGAAGCTGCACATCGGGCCGCGCGTCGCGAAAGTGCCGCAGCAAGGCGGGCAGGATGCCGTAATCGGCGGTGCTGACGAAGGACAGCGACAGCGAGCCGACCTCGCCGCGCGCCAGCCGCTGCGCGAGCCCGGGCAGTGCATTCGCCTCCGCCAGCACACGCCGCACCTC
>NZ_JADYVV010000217.1:0-429 GCF_020194035.1 Bradyrhizobium sp. BRP56 | reverse complement strand
CACTTGCACGCACGCGGCAAGTGCCAGGGCATCTTGCGCGGCCAGCGTGGTCCCCAAACCGAGTTGCGGGCTCATGGCATGCGCGGCATCGCCGATGACGCAGTAAGGTGGTTTGGCCAACGCGCGCGGCCACGTGTGGCGATAGACGGCAAACGGCATATCGTCGTGCGAGCCGATCTGCTCGACCATGGGCGCAGCTTGCGGCCACAAGCTGAGCACGTGGGCCTTCCACTGTGTGATGTCGGTCTGGCGCCAGGCGTCGACAGCATCGCCGGGCAGGCTCCAGAACATCGACAGGCGCGTGCAGTTGCCGTCCACTTCGGTGGGCAGCAGGCCCATCATCTCGCGCGTGCCGCGAAAGCGCTGCTGCAGCACGCGCGGGTTCCACCCATCCACCCATCCTTGAAACCACAGCGTGCCCCATCGGTA
>NZ_JADYVV010000216.1:0-430 GCF_020194035.1 Bradyrhizobium sp. BRP56 | reverse complement strand
AGCTGGAACTGGCCTGCGCGCTCGGTGCCGGCTACGAGAACATCGACGTGGAGGCCGCCCGCGCACGTGGCGTGGCGGTGGCCAACGGCGCCGGCACCAACGACGCCTGCGTGGCCGACCACGCCTTTGGCTTGCTGCTGGCCACCGTGCGCGGCATTCCCAAGCTGGATCGCTCGACGCGCAATGGCGTCTGGCGTGACGACATTCCGCTGCAGCCCGGCGTATGCGGCAAGCGCCTGGGCATCGTCGGCCTGGGCACCATCGGCATGCAGATCGCGCGCCGCGCAGCCGGTTTCGACATGCAGATCGCCTATCACAATCGCAAGCCGCGCGAAGGCGTGTCATACCGCTACTTCGATGCGCTCAAGGACATGGCCGACTGGGCCGACTTCCTGATCGTTGCCACGCCGGGCGGTGCGCAGACGAAGCA
>NZ_JADYVV010000215.1:0-431 GCF_020194035.1 Bradyrhizobium sp. BRP56 | reverse complement strand
ACCTTAACTCTCCAGGGCAACGGGCAGATTCAGGGGAGCGTATTGGCACCTTATGCCGATGTGACAAAAACGAATTTTGCTATTTTTGAAGGACAGCTAATTGGGAAATCGTTCAGTACGGTGGGCGGAGAAATGCACGACTATCCGTTTAACGCCAGTCTTGGCTCGTGTAGCGCTTTGCCAGTGCGTCTGACCAAGTTTGTGGCTACACCGGAGGGAGCAGCCGTAAGGCTGGCATGGGAAACGAACTGGGAGCATAACAGTGATCATTTTGTGATAGAGCGTAGCAGCGATGCTCTTGAATTTGGTACGTTAGGTCGCGTGCAGGCGATCGGACAAACGACTCAAAGTCAGCGTTATAGCTTTATAGACCAATTGCCTTCCGCCCGAACCGGCTACTACCGATTACGAATGGTCGATCAGGACGGAAC
>NZ_JADYVV010000214.1:0-434 GCF_020194035.1 Bradyrhizobium sp. BRP56 | reverse complement strand
TCCAAAAATGCTATCGCGGTATCGCATGCTCGGCCTTCTGTGTCTCGACAACCAGAAAAGGCCGATTTGCCTCGGTCTTGCCGAGCATGCACCGCGACATAGTGAATCATTCCCCGGACAGCCCTGCCTGAAAGGGGGAAGGTCGGGATGGGGGTCAGCCGCAGGAACGCTGCCTGCGAAGAGAGCAGATCCCCACCCGCTTTGCTCTCGAGAGCAAAGCGACCTCCCCTTTGCAAGGCTCTCCGATTCACACATTTTGGAGTCTCAGGGTCGAGCCGTATTTGATGCGCTGGAAGTCGTCGAGGCCCCGGCGCATGGTTTTTGGGCCGGGTTTGTCATAGTAACCGGTCCAGCCGCCAAGACGAGCGATGACCCATGCGGCGAAGGCGAGCGATCCCTTTGAATGCGGGTTCTGTTGGCGCGCGGTTTTGCCT
>NZ_JADYVV010000213.1:0-434 GCF_020194035.1 Bradyrhizobium sp. BRP56 | reverse complement strand
TCGTTCTGGTGTACGAGGTGGAAACATGACCTCCCAACCTAATTTTACAATTCCAGACAACAAGCCACCAATGATTCCGGCATAAATGAATATTACCATTTGTCGTTTCGTCAACTTAAGGACCCCTCTCTTTTTTCTATCCTCATTATAGTATTTTGTGAAAATAATCACAATGAAAAACTTTTAAAATATAAAATATTTCAAGTTACAAATTTGAAAATCACTAATAGTGTTTTTCATCTCATATTGTATCATACTATATTCTAAGATTTCTTTTGTGAAATGAGACAGGTGAAAAGGTGACACTGCATAATCATTAAACAAATTAGGTACAATTATGCTTCGAAGCCGAATAATACAAGATTGAGTGGTCATATTCAAAGTCATACCGATGATTTTAGTATCGTTGTCCCAACAAAATCATTATTGTAAAT
>NZ_JADYVV010000212.1:0-435 GCF_020194035.1 Bradyrhizobium sp. BRP56 | reverse complement strand
GAGTTATTCAGAACAGATTATCAATGTTCATACTGTAGGTTTTGCTCACTTTGTCGCTTATCGATTTCATCTGCTGAATCATGTTGGTGAGTTTGCGGGCATAGTGAGGATCGGTGGCATAGCCCGCGTCCTGTAGGGCCTGCGCCCCCTGCTCCGCACTCGCGGCGGTCGTCACGGCGGCGTAGCGCGGGTTACGCGTTAACAGCCCAACGTAATCCGACAATGCTTCCAGATACGAGCTGTAGACCCGAAATTTCGCTTTTACTTTCTTCGCTTCGCCGTTTTCATATTCAGTCGTGGTGATTTCAGTGACTGGCCCTTTCCAGTTGCCAGAGGCTTTGACGCCAAACAGGTTATAACTAGGCTCGCCGTTTTCGCGGCGGATTTGCCGTTGCCCCCAGCCAGATTCAAGCGCCGCCTGAGCGAGGATCAAAT
>NZ_JADYVV010000211.1:0-439 GCF_020194035.1 Bradyrhizobium sp. BRP56 | reverse complement strand
GACCGAAGCGGCCCATTTCGCACAGCAGATCAGCGGTCTTCGAGTAGACGATGTCCGGCTTGTCCACGGCGCGGCGCTTGCGGATAGCCCAGCCGATGTCGTTACCGGCCAGATCGCCCATGCGGAACGGGCCCATGGCAAAGCCGAACTTCTCGATGGCCTTGTCGACCTGCTCGGGCAGCGCGCCCTCGTCCAGCAGGTAGCCGGCCTGGCGGCTGTACTGCTCGATCATGCGGTTGCCGATGAAGCCATCGCACACGCCGGAAACGACCGCCGTCTTCTTGATGGCCTTGGCCAGCTTCATGACGGTGGCCAGCACGTCCTTGGCGGTGTCCTTGCCGCGCACGACTTCCAGCAGCTTCATCACGTTGGCCGGGCTGAAGAAGTGCATGCCGACTACGTCTTGCGGGCGCTTGGTGAAGCTGGCGATCTTGTCGAC
>NZ_JADYVV010000210.1:0-440 GCF_020194035.1 Bradyrhizobium sp. BRP56 | reverse complement strand
GTAGGCACCGTCTTGCTTGCATACTGCTGGAACTGCTCGCGCAGCAGTCCACCCAGCTCCATGACCCGTTCGCTGCTCGCACCACACAGCAGAATGACGAACTCATCACCGCCCAGCCGCGCCGCCAGCGAGCGCTCGGGCAGCACTGTGCGAATCATCTCGCTCAGGGCAATCAGCAAGCGGTCCCCTGCAACATGCCCGTGCAGGTCGTTGACCAGCTTGAAGTTGTCGATGTCGATCAGTAGCAGGGCCCCGGGCTGCGTTGAATCCACTGCCTTGAAGAAAGGCCCCGCCCGCACCTCCAGTGCACGCCGGTTGTACAGCGCCGTCAACGGATCCCGGGCCGCCAGACGGGCAATCCGCTCCTCTCGGCGGTAGCGCACGGTGCCGGTCATCGACAAGGCAATCAGCATGATCGCCATCGCACCTTCGACCAACGA